>DATMPR010000527.1:0-2604 GCA_035567575.1 Bacteroidia bacterium | reverse complement strand
GGATGGCTTGATTTTCCCTGTGTTTTGCATAGATCCGTAATGATCCACCATGTGTTTCAAGCTCTTCAACATCAAATATTCCCAGTCCGTGAAATTCAAACAATTTAATTATAAAGAAGAAAGAAAAATAAGAAAAATGCTCATGGTAAATAGTGTCAAATTCTATTTTCTCTATAAGTTTCATTAAGTGGGGAAATTCAAAAGTCATTACACCATCGGGCTTGAGCAGAATTTTCAACCCTCGCACGAAATTATTTAAATTAGGTACGTGTGCAAGCACATTATTGCCAAGTATCAGGTCTGCTTTTTTATCAGCTGAAAGCTTCTGGGCAAGTTCCTCATCAAAAAACTCAATAATGGTGTCAATGCCTTTATTAATAGCGAGCTGCGCAGTGCTATTCGTTGGCTCTATTCCCAATACCGGTATGTTTCTTTCTTTAAAATATTGTAACAGATAACCATCATTTGATGCTATTTCAACTACCAGCGAATTTGAATTAAGCTTGAATTGAGGAATAACTTTCTCTACGTATTTTTTAGAGTGTGCTAACCAATAATCAGAAACCGATGAAAAGTAAACGTAGTCTGTAGAGAAAATTTCTTCTTTTTTTTGGAATTCGTCAATCTGAACTAAAAAGCAATTATCGCAAACTAAAACCTTTAAAGGGTAAATACATTCTTTTCCATTTATAACTTCCTCAGTTAAAAAAGCGTTAGAAATAGCTGTACTACCCAGATCTATAAATACCTTATCAATTGTCTTGGAACAGAACCTGCATTTCATATCAAATGTTTTTATTGGCCTGCGGCCTTATTTTATTAACAACTGTATTAATAATTCTAAACTAGTCAATACCAATACTGGGTAATCTAAAATATTGCAGAACTAAATTAACAGCTTTTCTTACTTTCCTGGAAAAAGTAAATTTCGTTGATGTGGGAAAGTCGAGAGATGCTGTACCGGTTTTTAAATTTGAAGGGGCCTCCATATTTTTTTTTTCAATTAATATTATGCTATCATAAAAGTGTATTGAGTGTATTGTGCGTGTAAATTTATTTATTTGAAACGTTTTTTGTTCAGAATGCCACGCATTTATATAATCAATAATATTTTTTGTATACTCTATAAATGAATTTAACCTTTTATAACCGCCACCATATCTCCAATGATAGCATGTATGCGTATCTTCACATAAATAGACTCCGTCAGATGAAATATGGTCAAATAAGCAATCAAACGATACTTTCATTTGATTCATTGTGTGGCCACCATCGTCTATAAGAATATCAATTTTGGGGATCTTAGTTATTAGATCATTCAAAAAATTAGGATCGGATTGTGAACCAATATGTATTTCAATATTTTCTTCTTCAAAGGATTTGCATCTTGGATCAATATCTATACCATAAATTTTTGCTTTAGGGCCAAAATATTTTTTCCACATTTGCAAAGATCCTCCCTGGAAAACACCGATCTCTAAGATAACTATATCCTTTCCCCTGAATTTGCTAAAATGCCGGTCATATATTTCAAAATAGTGGCTCCATTTATTAATTAATCTACCTGTATTAGTGTAAAAATATTCTTCAAGGTCATTTTTATAATGCTCAACATTCATTTCTTCGGCTATATTTTTGATTTGACAAAAATGATTTTTGGGGCTGGCAAATATAATATAAAATAGCGTACGCAATTATTATGCTATAAGTAATCAATTTTCGCTATTTATTTGCTTAAAACGAATCTATTGTATAAGTAGTTTTACAATAAAGCTGCTATTATTTGTAATTGTAGTCAGGAAATATACGCCTGTTGGCTCAAAAAGTGTTAACTCAATTGATTTATTTGGTGTTGCAGTAAATTCCTTTACTTTCTTGCCTAACATATTCGTAATAATAAATCGTGCTTTTTCATCAATATTTTTTCCTGACCAATTAACTATGAATGTTCCATAGTTAGGATTTGGAAATATTTGTATTGTCTCATTTTCTCCGGGATCAATTGCATTTATTGCAGTATGACAGGTAGAGTATGAACCTACTACAAACGGAAATATGGCAGATACTATACCGCACGAATTAATAACTGTATAAATGATCGTATCCCGGCCGGGGAATGCGCCGGTTGCAATACCGGAACTATTGATCGTAGAAATCGTGCCACTGCTTGTGCTCCATATACCACTGGAAACAGTTTCTGATAGGTGAGCAGTATAACCCGGACATACGCTATCTATCCCTGAGATTATTCCGGCAGTGGGGGACGTATTAATAGTTACATTTATTGTTACCACTGCTGTAGCTATACTGTCGCTAACCGTTACCCGGAACAAATCGCTGCCCGTGTAACTGGTTATTGGCGTGTAGGTTAAACCTGTTGGTGTAAGTATACCTCCTGTAGAAGTTGTTGTGTAGGATACAATTGCTGTGCCATGTGAAGGAGGGGTCGTTAAGCTCCAGGTTTCTGTTTGCCCCGAATCAGTATCAATTACCGCCAATAATGAATCGATGGGGATGGCAGATTCACTTTCGCAAATCGTTAAGCTTTGGGTGTTGCCATTTACGAAAGAAGGAGGGTGGTTTCCAATTCCGATCATTCTAATC
>DATMPR010000526.1:0-2903 GCA_035567575.1 Bacteroidia bacterium | reverse complement strand
AAATACAATATCCTGAAGAACTATTTCTGTGAGCGAAGAGAAAAAAAATAAATTAAATCCAAAACTTTTAAAAAGAATATTGTCTTATACCAAACCGTATAAAACATATTTTTTCGCATCCCTTTTTTTAACTCTAACTCTTTCCGGATTTGCAATTGTTCGTCCGCTTTTAATTAGTAAAGCTTTAAATGATTTCGTTGGCGACCCAAATCACCTTTCCTCACTGAACTTCATTGGCATTTTAATATTTGCTTCCTTAGTTTTTGAATCTCTGCTTCAATTTGCAAATATTTATGTCACCAATTATTTAGGACAAAGCATTGTAAAAGATCTGCGCAATCAGGTTTACAAACACATTCTCCATTTAAAAAATTCTTATTTCGATAAAACACCGGTAGGAATGCTGGTGACACGTTCTGTTTCGGATATTGAAGCTTTGAGTGAAGTTTTTTCGGAGGGATTTATTGTCATTACAGGAGATATTTTAATGCTGCTCACATTTGTGGTAGTTATGTTCATTAAAAACTGGGTGTTGACTTTAATTGTTTTAACTACAGTTCCCCTATTATTAATTGCAACTAATTTGTTTAAGAATGGTGTGAAAAAAACATTTAATGAAGTACGCAACGCAGTTGCTTCTTTAAATACATTTACGCAGGAACATCTAACCGGCATTCGCATCATACAATTATTTAACCGCGAAGAGCAAGAATACGAAAAATTTAAAGCTATTAATGACAAACACCGCAAAGCAAACATCCGTTCCATTTGGTATTACTCTATATTTTTTCCGGTAGTGGAAATTTTATCGGCCATTGCTATAGGTTCTTTGATCTGGTATATTGGTGTTAGTAATAATTCAATGGCAATTGGTTTAGGTGATATAACTTTTTTTGTAATGATGGTAAGTATGTTGTTCCGGCCAATACGAATGCTTGCTGACCGTTTAAACACATTACAAATGGGAATCGTATCCGCCGACAGGGTTTTTAAAGTTTTAGATACAAATGAAATTATTGAAGATACAGGAACAAAAACTTTTGAAGGCGTCAAAGGAAATATTGAATTCAAAAATGTTTGGTTTGCTTACAATGATGAGAATTATGTTTTGAAAGATATTTCCTTTAAAATCAGTTCAGGACAAACAATTGCCCTTGTAGGAGCAACAGGCGCAGGAAAATCAACCATCATTAATTTATTAAGCCGCTTTTACGATTTAAATAAAGGCGAAATTTTAGTAGATGACGTAAATATTAATAATTACAAGTTAGAAGAGCTCCGTCAAAACACAGGCGTAGTATTACAGGATGTTCATTTATTCAACGACAGCATTTTTAATAATATTACTTTACACAATCCTGAAATTACTCTTGATAAAGTTATTGATGCCTCAAAACAAATTGGGTTGCACGATTTTGTGATGTCGTTACCGGGTGCTTACGGTTATATTGTGCAGGAAAGAGGTATTACACTTTCGGCGGGACAACGGCAACTGATCGCTTTTATTCGCGCATTTGTTTACAATCCAAAATTATTTATTTTAGATGAAGCAACAGCAACCATTGATACGCATACAGAACAACTTTTACAAAAGGCTCTTGATAAAATAAGTAAAGGGCGTACATCTATTGTGATTGCTCATCGTTTAGCAACCATAAAAAATGCAGATAAAATTATTGTATTTGAAAAAGGAGAAATTGTGGAACAAGGCACGCAGCAGGAATTACTAAATATAAACAACGGCCACTTTAAACGATTACATGAACTCCAATTTGAGGAGATCGGGTAACTATTTTCCTAATCGTCCTTTTTCCTCTTCGTTACTCTTAATATCACGTTCCTCTACTTTTACTTTCCCGAAAGTATAACTTAAGCTGATTTTAAAACGGCGGCTGTCATTCGTAGCCACAATTGACCAATCCTGATTCTGTACTTTAATTCGATTACTTCCGATCATGGTAAAGAATATATCATCCACACCAAAAACAACATTTAATTTTTCCTTCATGAAAGATTTTTTTACTGCTAAATAAACGCCCCAGCGTGGTCCGTTCATCCAAACTCCATTAAAACGCGGACCAATATATCTTCCGTTAATTTCAAGCTTAGTTCCTTTAATTAAAAATCATTGGTAAACGAAGCATTATAAAAATATCCATTCGATCTATAATCTTGTCCAAGTAATTTTCCCTCAACTGTTAAGTATGACGCTGAACCATTAAATGTGATGATCCACCATTTTTTTACAGCTTTATTAAAAAAAACAGAATACGCGAATCTATTGCCTCTTGAAAGATTGTCTTCATAAGCAGTTGTTTCCTTTGAGGAATCATTTTGTAATGTCAGATCCAAAAGAAAATGATCTATTACAGAGTATGAAAACGAATTTGTGAAAACGCCTTTAAAAGTATGTGTGAGCTCAAATGAATTGCTGTACTCGGGAGATAAATTAGGATTTCCTTTACTCGACTGAAAAAGAGAATTTCTGTATCTGAAAGGATTGAACGAAAAATAACCAGGTCTGTCAATTCTTCTGTTATAACTCAATTGCAAATTATGATTTTCTTTTTTACTATATTCCAAACTAACCGAAGGAAATAAATTAAAATAATCTCTTATGTATTGCGTAGTTTTTGATTTATTTTCAGCAACAATGTGAGTATTTTCTCCTCTAACACCACCCTGCAAATTAAAACCTTCCCAATCCTTCGAAAAATTAACATAGCCTGCAAGGATCTGTTCTTTATAATTAAACGAGTTTGTGAAAGTTGTATCTAATATCAGATCACCTGTATTATTATTTTTATTATGCAGATCATAATTACTGACGAGACTTGCAGTAGCAGCTTTAATCCCGGCTTCAAACGTAAGTGCTTTCCTTGTCTTTTTTATAAGATCTAATT
>DATMPR010000525.1:0-2619 GCA_035567575.1 Bacteroidia bacterium | reverse complement strand
TGTTTGCTGATTGATTAAAATTGCCACTACAGGTATGAAAGAAACTACATCATATTCAATATACAATTCATAATCTTTCGGGATTTCATTCGACGGGAAAACAGAAAGTTTTGTATACCTGCAATCCTTAATTTTTTCACTCATCGGTCTATCAGTCAATATTCCAGCTTTTGTATTTGAAAAATATTGAATAGGAGAAATAAAATATGAATAGCTTGACCCGTCTGCGAAATCAGCAGCAACTTTTATTGGAACAAATAGGGTATGAATGTTTGCTGAATTAGAAATAATCTTCCTTAAAATTATTCTATCTACTCCGAGTGTTCCCAAATCGGTATTCACTTGAGGGCTTAACTTAATTGGATTTTTTGCTTTCATTTTTAAATAATTTTATCATTCTTAATTAGTGAATCTAATTTTTCATGCTTTAAACACACCACCAGTAAGTTTTTGAATAATATATTCTTTATTCTCACCCTCTTCCAGTGCGGAATCAATGACATAATCGCAGGATTTTTCCAATTCATCAATTTCTTTTTCGACAGAATGACTGTCACTTTCTTTAAATTGTTCAAATGAGTTTAATTTATCGGAGTCTCGCTCTCTTCTAACATATCTTTTATATCTTGTTTCAATGTCAGCTTTTACAAAAATAAAAACGGCATTCTCACTTGTTTCTTTAATCTCATTCAAAATTAATTTGTGCCGAACACCTTCAAAGGCGAGATTTTTTTTATCCCCCGCGGAAAAGGCAATAGCGTCTTTTAAGAATTTTTTATGATCAGTATTAATAAAAGACTCACCAACGTCTTGTAATGTTTTTCTGTCGGTGTTCAGATTATTTTGAATACAGTGCGATTTAATATAACCACCAAAAGAAATTATTGGTAAAGAATAATTTTCAGCAATAAATTTTGCAAGGGTAGATTTACCCGAACAAATTTTTCCAATTATTACCACAGATTTATTTATTGTTTTCATTCTTCGAATAATTCATTTTCCTTTTGCCTTAATACAACCCAACCCATTCGATCTTTCTTTTCAGTAATAAAAGGCGGCACCCGTTTAATTTTCTTTACGCTAATTAAAGTAATATAATTAGCCCGTTCCCTTTCCTCCCAAAACAAAGGATCATACTGAGTCCCTATCTGTTTCCCATAATTTCTTTCTATTTCTCTTATCTTCGCTGGAGTAACATTAGAAATGTATTCTATATCTCCCGCAATAAAATAACCCAAAACAGGGCCGCCTGATTTTTTTATCAAAACGACATCGCCTTTAGAAATTTTTGCAAATGGGCCAACTCTGTTTATGGAAAATCTGGATTCAATTGTTTTTTCTCCGGCAAAAATTAATGACATATATGGTTCATTAAATATTGCTAAATGAATTCCTATCGAATTTTCTTCCGAAATTATTTTCTCATATACCGCTGCTTTATTTGTATCGCTTTCAAGTTCCTTTTTTAAGTAATTAATCAGTTTGCCTTTCCATTTCATGATATAACCAGTCCAAATAATTATTATATTCTTTTTTTTCGAAGCCTGTGATCAAAGTTACAAGATCGCTAACATTCTTCTTCTCAGCCGTAAATTTACGCTTAGATTCAATAATTTCATCCAATGTTTTTAAAAATAAATCAGTATTAGTGACATGAAAAATTCTATTGCCCGAAGTCCAAACATTGGCGACTTTTCTCCTATCATCTCTGGTACTAACTGTTGGCAAGATATCTGATTTCACTAAATGTTCTATTACTAACTTCTCATTCTTGTTAGCTTTGTTATCAACTTTCACTCTTATACGAACAGTATCTATTTCGCGTTCTTGCCAATTAGGGGTTGCCTCTTCAAAATCCGGACGATCAACTTTGTGGTCATTAATTTTTCTGAAAATAGCGACATCTCCCTTTCTCCAAAAGGGAAGAATATTTTGTATTCCGGCTGAACGAAAAGCATTGAATTCGAAAAACGGCATTGCATATTCTAATTTTTGCGCATATAAATTTTCTAAACACAATCCTTGTTGTTGGCAAAAAGAAAACCAATCTATCCGTTCTTTGTCTATTCCAGGTCTTGTATTAAGAGGGGGAATACTGATCGTCAAAAACCCGCCAACTTCTATGCAACGTGCGGCGAGCCAAATAAATTGATAAAAATGTTCCGAGTACCAAGGCGGGTCCATAAAAACACTATGATATTTACCAACTTTTGCTGGATCAGTTTTAAAAACATCGGCTTCAATTACGTTAAACCTATTTTTTTCACCTGCTAATTTTTTTAAAGCCTTTACAATGGGTTTGTTTCTTTCAACGAGAGAAACTTTTTGTGGTATATCCCTAATACAAACATTCGCAAATAGCGTAGGCATACCAAGTATTAAAACTGAATCATTAAGGGTATTCGTTTGAAGAATCTGATCAGTCAAATAATTTAAACTTGAAGTTGAATTTCTCCACTCATAATCTAATGGGTGCGGCATTTTTAAAAAATCAAAATGTCCCATATACTTTTTCAAATATAATTGTGGGTCAGGAATTTCAAAACCCAAAGTTAAAGCAGTATCTTTTATTTTTTCATTGATAACCCATAAATCCTCTTTTTTTATTAGTTTCTTTTC
>DATMPR010000524.1:0-21097 GCA_035567575.1 Bacteroidia bacterium | reverse complement strand
TTAAAGTATCAAAAGCAACACTTGCAGGGTCGGCGCCCATTCCTTGTGATACGATGTCAACTCCAACGCGCTGACTCCAAATAGTAAGTTGCTCAACAGCGGCTGCTCTGAAAGTATCGGCTGCGCCTAAAACAACATTTTTTCCGGCTTGCTTAAATTGATAAGCGAGTTTGCCAATGGTTGTAGTTTTACCAACGCCATTTACGCCAACAACCATAATAACGTAGGGCTTTTTAGGGAGTGTTGCAGCGAAATCAATTAAGGACGTTAAATTATTTTCGTTTAATAACGCAGCAATTTCTTCGCGTAAAACTGTATTTAATTCGGAAGTTGAAACATATTTATCGCGGGCGATACGTTCTTCAATACGTTTAATGATTTTGATAGTTGTGCTTACACCAACATCGCCGCTAATTAAAACCTCTTCAAGGTTATCTAATACATCAGCATCAACTGTGCTTTTTCCGGCGACAGCTTTTGCAATTTTACCAAAAAAACTTTCTTTGGTTTTAGATAAACCCTGATCAAGGCTTTCCTTATTTTCTTTGCTGAATAATTTTGAGAAAAATCCCATTTAGAATTGCTTTAAAATAAAAATTTCTTTCCTAACGAAAGGAAAGAAACTTATGAATGGGTTTGTTTTAATGTTATTTAGATTTTAAAAAATCTGCGATATGATCGTTATGTACGATCTCTTCACGGAAGGCATAAGCACCGGTTTTAGGCGACTTGATCATCTTGATTACTTTGGTAAAATCTTTACCTTTTCCGCTTTTTAATGTTGCAACTACCTTCTTTGCCATTTTGTTGTTGAGTTATTGGGTTATTAAGTTATTTAGTTATTGTTTTGCGGCTAACTTAATAACCCAATAACCTATTAACTTTTTACTTATTTAATTTCTTTGTGAACAGTCATTTTTTTCAATACTGAATTATATTTTTTTAATTCAATACGGTCAGGTGTGTTCTTTTTATTTTTAGTGGTAATGTAGCGAGAAGTGCCGGGTTTACCGCTTTCTTTATGCTCAGTGCATTCTAAAATAACCTGAATTCTATTTTTGCTGCGTGCCATTTTTTCTAATTTTTATAATTTATGATGAAATGAGCTTTGCTCTGCTTCATTGTTATGCTGTATAAATGCCATTAGCTTTTGCTTCCTGCAAACAAGCGTAAATACCTAACTTATTAATGTTCTTTAAAGCCGAAGTAGATACACGAAGTGTAACCCACTCATTAGTTTCCGGAACAAAAAACTTTTTACGTTTTAAATTCACTTTGAACTGACGGCGTGATTTAGCGTTAGAGTGCGATACTTTATTACCGCCCATCGCTTTTTTTCCTGTTATTTGACAAATACGTGACATATTCTGATTCTTTAGTTTTCCCCTCAAAAAGGGATGCAAATATACAACAATAAGCTAAACTTGCAAAAGAGGATTTATTGATGGCCTATAATTCATCAGAATAAACTTGCGGGGCTTTATCCCTCAAATTATATCCTGAAATCATAACCTCCCCATAAGCCCCTGCACTTCTGATGGCTATAATATTACCCCTTTGAGTTTCAGGTAGTTCCATTGCCTTTCCAAAGCAATCACTGCTTTCACAGATCGGGCCGACTATATCATACTTAGTTGGGAGTTCAGAGTCCGGAGTTCGGAGGGTAGCGCTTAGGTTTTCGATTTTATGGTAGGCCTGATAAAGGGCCGGACGAATCAATTCAGTCATACCGGCATCTAAAATGGCGAAATTGGTGTTAATGGCTTTTTTAATATAAAGTACCCTTGATATTAAGGAACCACATTGAGCGACAATGGCACGGCCTAATTCAAAATGCACTTCCTGGTTTGGTCTCACTTCTAAAAACTCTTTAAACACATTAAAGAAATTTTCGAAGCTTACTATATTTTCTTTTTCGGGTTCTTTATAATTAACACCAAGTCCGCCGCCAACATTTATAATTTTCAGATCAAAACCTTTATGTATGAACCATTGATTGATCTCATTTACACGCTGGCATAATTTTTTGAAAGGAGTGAGATCTGTTATTTGCGAACCAATATGAAAATGCAAACCAATTAATTTAAGGTTGGGAAGTTTTTTTAATGATTCAATAACTTCATCAAACTCATAAGGATTGATACCGAATTTATTTTCTTCTAAACCTGTAGTAATATATTTGTGCGTGTAAGCATCTACATTTGGATTAATTCTTAATGCTATATCCGCCACTTTATTTTTTTTCTGTGCGAGTTCATTCATTACTTCCAATTCCTGCAAACTCTCCACATTAAAACATAAAATGTTTTTTTCTAAAGCATAATTTATTTCTGCGTCACTTTTTCCAACTCCGGCAAAAACAATTTTATCGTTTGTGAAATTACATTCAGCAGCGCGTTTTACTTCGTTGCCGCTTACACAATCAGCACCTAAACCATACGACTGAATTAATCCTAAAATTTTAGGATTAGAATTTGCTTTTAAAGCGTAATGCACATGAAAATTATGTTTCCGGAATTGTTTTTTAACTTCTTCCAAAGTTTTAGTGAGCAAACCAATGTCATAATAATAGAACGGCGTTGGCAGCTTTTCAAATTTTTGTATTATATCTTTCGAGAACATAGCTGCCAGTTAATAATTAAATAATCCTTTATTCAAGGCCATCAACGCATCCTTCTTTAATTTCGAATCTATTAAAACCGAAATATTATTTTGACTACCGCCATAAGAAACCATCCGTAAGGGAATGTCTTTTAGCGCTGCTAAAACTTTATATCCATAACCCGTCGAATCTTTTGGTAAACTTCCTACAACACAAATAATAGTTTGATCTTCTTCAATATAAACATTCGCGATTTCTTCAAGTTCTTTTTTTATTTCTTTTAAGTATTTCGAATTATCTATAGTTAACGATACAGCGATCTCTGAAGTAGTGATCATATCAATCGGCGTTTTATACCTCTCAAAAATTTCAAATACTGCTCTTAAAAAACCATGCGCGAGTAACATCCGGTCGCTTTTTATATTAATGGCTATGATCCCGTCTTTAGCCGCTACTGCTTTTAAACCAATGTTTGAGCTTACGTTAGCTGATATTAAAGTTCCGGCAGCTTCAGGCTGCATTGTGTTTTTTAAACGAACCGGAATATTTCTTTTTTGCGCAGGTAAAATACAAGTGGGATGTAAAATTTTAGCCCCAAAATAAGCTAACTCAGCTGCTTCATCAAAATTTAACTGATCAATAGGATGTGTTTTATTAACGAAGCGCGGATCATTATTATGCATGCCGTCAATGTCGGTCCAAATTTGAATTTCTTTACAATACAAAGCTGCACCGATAATAGAAGCAGTATAATCGCTGCCACCGCGTTTTAAATTATCAATTTCGCCAAATGCATTCCTGCAAATGTAACCCTGCGTGATAAATAGATTTTCGCCGGGATATTTTTTTAATTCGACGTTGATGTTGGCTTCAATATATTTTAGATCAGGTTCTTCGTTCTCATCGATGCGCATAAAATTAAGCGCAGGTAATAAAATCGATTTGATATTTAGTTCAGATAAATAAAAATGAAACAGAGCCGTACTTAATAATTCACCTTGCGCTAAAACTGCTTTTTCTTCATTCGAAGTGAACATGTCTAAGGTAAACGAACGCAAATAATTAAAATGATGTGCAACTAAATCAGTAGCTTTCTTTTTGTATTCTTCTGTTTTGTAGAGTTTAGAAATTTCTGTTTTATATTTTTCTTCCAGTTTAGCAATAAGATCATTGGTTTTAGCGGTTTCTTTACGGTAAAGTGCTTCGTTAATTTCTACCAACGAATTGGTAGTTCCACTCATAGCTGAAAGCACAACAACCTTTGGTTCGCTATTTACAACCAATTTCACAAGTGCCTGCATCCGTTCTGCACTTCCAACACTTGTTCCTCCAAATTTTAATACTTGCATAAATATAAATTCAAATAAAGTTTTGCCAAAGACACCCCTTCAGGGAAAGATTCAAAGATAAAAATAAAATGATTTGTAATGATATTTACCGAACTCTAAAAATTATTGAATAATAATCCGCGAATTGCACGTTCCCGCCAATAATTGGTAAATACCCTGACTTAAAGTTTTAACATCGATTTTATGGGTTTCATTTAACGTTCCTGTTAAAACATCAGATCCTCTTGAATCGAAAATTTTATAAGTTACTTCTTTTTGGGAGTTTATTGGGAATTTTAAAATAATAAAATCAGAAGCGGGATTGGGATAAACTAAAACCTTTTCCTCTTTTTCCAATTCTTTTATCCCAACACCTAAATCAGTTTTCCATGTTTCTTTTAAACGGGTATTGGTTTGGTCGATCCCGCATGTGTAATAAAGTATGTTATTGTTTGCGAATCCCATTCCGCCCTTTCTCCCAAAACTTGGTAAAGTTGGTAATTGCGTCCATTGTGCTGAGGGAATGTAATAATTCCAAACGGTATTATAATAATTATTTAATGTGTCTAACCCTCCAAACACCACCAGATCATTATTTACATTTTGCATAGTAGCATAAGCTCTTCCTGCTCCGGGAAAATTATTTATTAATGTCCAGGAATCTGCTGTGGGATCGTATTCAAATAATTCTTTTCTAAAACGGCCATTCGCTTCTCTTCCAAACAACAAATAACCTTTCCCGCTCACAACGGTTGCCGATGATCTCCAGCAAGCAAACGGTAAATTATTTTTTTGAGTCCAGGTATCCGTACTCATATTATAAGCCCAAACTTCGTTTAACGCATTAGTGGAAGAATAAGCTCCGCCAATTAGGTAAGCGGTATTTCCTATTACAAAATAAGCCGCACCTCTAACACCATTCCCCGGTTTCGAAGCTACCGCCATCCATGAATTCAACGAAGGCATATACATCCAGCAATCATTCAGATCGGTGCCGCCTGCTTCTCCTCCAAAAACAAAAGCATCTGTTCCGTTTGTGAACGCACAAGCATATTGGCGTTCTTTACCGGGAGGCATTGGAGCCACTGTAGTCCAGGTTTCTGTAGTTAAATCCAAACTATAAAAATCTTTTGTTGGAGAAAACCCCACTTGCAAACCAGTACCGCAATAAGCTTTATTGTTAATGACAAAGGCCACGCCATCATCTCGCTCCAGTCCTGGATAATTCGGTAACTGTGCCCAAGCCTGTGCATTGGAGTTTGTGGAAAGCCCCAAGGCAAGAATAAAAAGTAGAATCGTTTTTTTCACGGTTTAGTAATAACGTAAGATACTAAAAATTATTTTATTCATAACTCGTTAATATCTTGTTTTTATGTATAGACTCTAACCGACTATCTTTATCGGTTAGTTCGGAGTTTAGAGTTCGGAGTTCGTAGTTAAAATGCGAATTTCAAAATAAACTTCTCCCAACTCCGAACTATAATCTACCAACTAAAAATTATGCCGAAAGATAATTCAATCAAGTCAGTTTTAATTATAGGATCAGGTCCCATTATCATTGGGCAAGCATGTGAGTTCGATTATTCAGGATCACAATCAGCAAAAAGTTTAAGAGAAGAGGGCATTGAGGTTTCGCTTATTAATAGCAATCCGGCAACCATTATGACGGACAAGGTAACTGCCGATCACATTTACCTGTGGCCTCTCGAAGTAAAATCAATTATAAAAATATTAGAAGAACGTAAAATTGATGCTGTATTGCCAACAATGGGCGGACAAACAGCTTTAAATCTCGCATTGAAGTGCGATGATATGGGCATTTGGAAAAAGTATGGTGTGAAAATGATCGGTGTGGATATTAACGCGATCAAAGTTACTGAAGACCGTGATCTGTTTCGGATGAAAATGGAAGAGATCGGTGTTGCGATGGCGCCAAGTAAAATTGCAAAAAGTTTTTTAGAAGGAAAATCAGTGGCGCAGGAATTTGGTTTTCCATTGGTAATTCGTCCGTCGTTTACCTTAGGCGGCAGCGGCGGTTCAGTTGTTTATGAAAAAGAAAATTTTGATACGCTCTTAAACCGCGGTCTGCAAACTTCACCAATTCACGAAGTATTAATTGATAAAGCAGTTTTAGGCTGGAAAGAATATGAATTAGAATTACTCCGCGATAAAAATGATAACGTAGCAATTATTTGTTCGATAGAAAATTTTGATCCGATGGGCGTGCACACTGGTGATAGTATTACGGTTGCGCCCGCCATGACGTTAAGCGACAGCACTTACCAACGCATGCGTACCATGGCAATAAAAATGATGCGCAGTATTGGAAATTTTGCGGGTGGTTGTAATGTGCAGTTTGCGGTAAGTGATGATGAAAGAGAAGAAATAATTGCAATAGAAATTAATCCGCGCGTTTCGCGTTCATCGGCTTTAGCAAGTAAAGCAACCGGTTATCCCATTGCAAGAATTGCAAGTAAATTAGCGATAGGATATAATTTAGATGAATTAATAAATCAGATCACAAAATCAACATCAGCTTATTTTGAACCAACATTAGATTACGTAATAGTAAAAATCCCACGCTGGAATTTTGATAAGTTTAAAGGCTCTAACCGTGAATTAGGTTTCCAAATGAAATCAGTTGGTGAAGTAATGGCTATCGGAAGAAGTTTTCAGGAAGCATTGCAAAAAGCGTGTCAGAGCTTAGAAATAAAACGTAACGGTTTAGGTGCCGACGGAAAAGAAAATACAAACACTGCTGAATTGCTATCTGCATTAGAACGTCCTAGTTGGAACCGTTTGTTTATGATCTATGATGCCATGAAACATGGTATTGCTATCAAAACAATTCAGAAACTCACAAGAATTGATATGTGGTTCCTGACACAAATTGAAGAAATGATCGCGCTTGAAAACGAGATCGCAAAACATAAGCTGGAAAATCTTCCTAAAGATCTGTTATATGAAGCTAAACAAAAAGGATATGCCGACAGACAAATCGCGCATTTGTTGCGTTGTTTGGAGAGTGAGGTTTATAAAAAGAGAAATGATCTGGGAATAAAGCGTGTTTATAAATTAGTCGATACCTGCGCTGCTGAATTTGAAGCTAAAACGCCATATTATTACTCAACCTTTGAAGATGAAAACGAAAGTATCCGCACGGATAAAAAGAAAGTGGTGATCTTAGGAAGCGGTCCGAACCGGATCGGGCAGGGTATAGAATTTGATTATAGTTGTGTACATGGTGTTCTCGCTGCAAAAGAATGCGGTTATGAGACCATCATGATAAACTGCAATCCGGAGACCGTTAGTACTGATTTCAGTACGGCCGATAAATTATATTTTGAACCTGTTTTCTGGGAACATATTTATGATATCATCCTTCACGAAAAACCGGAAGGTGTAATTGTGCAATTGGGCGGACAAACTGCTTTGAAGCTAGCAGAGAAATTAGAACGTTATGGCATAAAGATCATTGGCACCGATTTTAAATCGCTGGATCTGGCAGAAGACAGAGGAAGTTTCTCGAACTTATTAAAAGAAAATAAAATTCCATACCCGAAATTCGGTGTTATAAATGATGCTGAAGAAGCTCTGGCTTTATCTAAAGAATTAGGATTTCCATTATTAGTGCGGCCAAGTTATGTGTTGGGCGGACAAAGCATGAAGATCGTTATCAACGAAGAAGAATTAGAACAGCATGTAGTTAAATTACTGAATGATCTGCCGGATAATAAAGTATTATTGGATCACTTTTTGCAAGGCGCTATTGAAGCTGAATCGGATTCAATTTGTGACGGGAAAGATGTTTACATTATAGGAATGATGGAACACATTGAGCCTGCAGGTATTCACAGCGGAGATAGTTATGCAGTGCTTCCCACATTCGATCTATCGGAGAATGTGATAAAGCAAATGGAACAGCATACCAGAACGATCGCTGTCGCCTTGAAAACAGTTGGCTTGTTAAATATCCAATTCGCTATTAAAGATGAGATAGTGTATATCATAGAAGCAAATCCTCGTGCTTCACGTACTGTTCCTTTTATTGCCAAAGCTTATGATGAGCCATATGTAAATTATGCAACAAAAGTAATGTTAGGCGCTAAAGTAAAAGATTTCAATTTCAAACCGAAGAAAAATGGTTACGCCATAAAAATTCCTGTGTTTAGCTATGAGAAATTCCCTGAGATACAAAAGGAATTGGGTCCTGAAATGAAATCAACCGGTGAAGCCATTTATTTTATTGATGACCTTACAGATGAATATTTCCAGAATATTTACAGTGAGAGAAACCTTTACCTGAGCAAATAACTCGTATTTTCAATACGGAGAAATAGAGAGACAGTGGTCACTGAGCAGGTAACTCTGTGTAACTCAAAAACCTCAATGCCCTTTCTGTTAGAAATAGGAATCTCCCACATAAAAATTCATTTACTGCAGGAAATCACCACTCATCACCATTTGGCTAAAATTAACGTTAAATGAATCTTATTTTTAAGATATTTGTAAAGTAAATACAACGCCGTGCGTGATCTCATTTGGACAATAATAGGAGTTTGGGTTATCTGGAGAATAATAAGTGCTTTCAGTAATTTTTCATCGGCTGCCCGAAAAGCTCAGAATATCAATACAAACAATCAGAATTCTACCCAATATAAGAACCAAAACCGCCAACCTAAAAAAGGTGAGTTAAAACCGGATGCAGGTGAGTATGTTGATTATGAGGACGTAAAATAAATTCGCAAAACTTTTTATTAAGTGTTGTAAATCCTCTATATTTAAAGAAAAATTCTAATTCTTTAAAATAAATTATATCATGAAATAATCAATTTTCATTTCAACTATTATCATAAATTGGTTATTCCATATGACATTAAAAACTAAAAACAAAAACATATGAAAGTTTCAGTTATCGGTGCCGGAAATGTAGGCGCAAGTTGTGCAGAGTATATCGCTTTAAATAAGATCGCAAGCGAAGTAGTGATCCTGGATATTAAAGAAAATTTTGCCGAAGGAAAAGCCTTGGACCTTATGCAAACGGCAACCTTAAACGGTTTCAATACGCGCATTAGCGGAAGCACTAACGATTATACAAAAACAGCAAACAGTGATGTTGTTGTTATCACAAGTGGAATTCCTCGTAAGCCGGGAATGACACGTGAAGAATTAATCGGTATTAATGCAGGTATCGTAAAAACAGTAACTGAAAATGTTTTAAAAAATTCTCCAAAATCGATTATAATTATTGTAAGTAATCCAATGGATACAATGACTTACCTGGCATTAAAAGAAAGCAAATTAGATAAGCATCGCATTATTGGAATGGGTGGTATTTTAGATAGCTCACGTTTTAAATGTTATTTATCACAAGCATTAAATGCTCCCGCAAGTGATGTGCAAGGATACGTGATCGGCGGTCATGGAGATACAACTATGATCCCCTTAACTCGCTTAGCAACTTATAACGGAACACCTGTATCAAAATACATGGATGCCGATAAATTAAAAAAAGTAGTCGCTGATACAATGGTAGGCGGTGCAACATTAACAGGCATGTTAGGTACGTCTGCTTGGTACGCACCCGGTGCTTCTGTTGCTGCTTTAGTGGATAGTATTGTAAACGATCACAAAAAATTATATACTTGTTGTGTAGCTTTAGATGGCGAATATGGACAAAAAGATATTTGTTTAGGCGTACCGGTTGTTATTGGAAAAAACGGCTGGGAAAAAATTGTTGACTTCAACTTAAACGACGAAGAAAAAGCAGCATTTGTAAAAAGTGCTGAAGCGGTTCGCGCGATGAACAAAGTGTTAAGTGATATGAAAACAGTTTAGAACAAAAATAATTTATTTAAGAGAAAGAGGAAGCGCAAGCTTCCTCTTTTTTTTGCAGGATTGTTGTATATTTGATTAAATGATTAGAAACAAAAAATATTCAAACGGTTTGTTTCTGGCAATAATTGCTATTCTAACTCTGAGCATTTATTTTCCCTCCCTCAATAATAAATTTTTAAACGACTGGGATGATGGTGTGTATGTAATCAATAATCCACAAATTAAATCTCTTCATAGTGATAGCATTTCTTACACATTAAACAAAGCATTTAAGAGTTATACCTATGGGCATTATCATCCCTTAACTATGCTTAGTTATTGCATGGAATATAATTTATCGGGGGTAAATCCTAAGACTTATCACATAACAAATTTATTATTACACATTTTAAATGCCTTTCTTGTTTTTGCGCTCGTGTGGCTTTTGGTGAGGCAATCGTTAGTGGCTTTTATAACCTCGCTTTTATTTGCTTTACATCCCATGCACGTTGAAACTGTGGCCTGGATAGCAGACCGAAAGGATCTGTTATGCTCGTTGTTTTTTATTGCAGCTATGTGTTCTTATGTAATGTATCATCAAAATCAAAACAAAAAATATTACATTCTCACTTTTTTTCTGTTTGTGTTGGCGCTGTTTTCAAAAGCTATGGCTATTACTTTTCCGGTTGTCCTTTTTGCGTTGGATTATTTTATGACAGGAAAAATTTCAATTAAAAATAGTAAAGGTAAATTACTGTTTTTGATCCTCTCTTTAATATTTGGTTACGTTTCCATTCTTGCACAAAAATCTAACGATGCATTAGCCGATCTAGATCATATTAATATTTTAGAGAAAATAATGTTTAGCAGCTATTCGATCATTATGTATGTTGTTAAATTATTTTCGTTTTCAAACATATCTGCGTTTTATAATTATCCATTGACTGAAAACGGAAAGTACCCGCTGTTTTTTTATGCTGCGCCATTCTTGCTATTTGGTTTAATTTGGGTGGTATTAAAAATTAAACAGCACAAAAAATTGATCAGATTCGGATTAGCTTTTTTTTTAATTACAATTGCCCTGGTACTGCAAATCATTCCGGCCGGAAATGTTATAATGGCCGATCGCTATACTTACCTTCCGTACATAGGTTTGTTTTTTATTATTGCCGGTTTTAGTAATTCAATAATCGCTAATATCTCACTCAAATCTACATCAGCAAGACCTATTGTAATGGCAAGTTTGGTAGTTTATGTATTTGGATGTTGCTATTTTTCTTTCGGCAGAACAAAAGTTTGGAACAATAGCATGTCGCTTTGGACAGATACCATAGAAAAAAATCCTGATGCAGCATTGCCTTATTGTAACCGTGCGGCTTTATTTTTAAAACAAAACCAAACAGAAAAAGCGATTTCAGATCTGAATCATGCAATAACTATAAGACCAAAATATATAACCGCACATTATAATAGGGGAATAGCTTTTATGAGACTTGGAAAATTTAATGAAGCAGTTAATGATTTTAGCATGGTGCTTCAAAACAAATCGCGTGATATTATTTCTGTGTATATGAATCGCGGGGATGCGTATATGCAATTGGGAAATTATAAAGAAGCTATTGAGGATTATACTTCTGGCCTTAGTTATGATGACCATTTCGGACAAGCATATTATAACCGCGGACTTGTTTTTTACACAGTTAATCAATATGAGGAAGCAATTAAAGATTTTAGTTTAGCAATAAGAATTAATCCTGATAACGGACAAGCTTATTATTTAAGAGCGTGGTCGTTATATAAAATTTCTGATTTTAATCACGCATTAGAAGATGCGAATGCTGCTCAAAAATTAAGATATCCGGTTAAACAAAGTTTTATTAACGATATCCTTGCGAAAATTAAATCTTAGAGATTATTTAAATTCCAAATAAGGAATTAATTTTTTCAATTGCACTTCATCCGGAATACAAATTCTTAAATGTTCAATTTTGGTAATTGCACCGTTTTTTCTTCTATAATCAAAAATTGCCTTGGTGTCCTCGTAACTTATATAGGGATGTGCGTTTAATTTCTTAAAATCTTCAGTATTAATATCCAGTTTTGTAATTAAGGCAGGATCAGCTTTCACATAATTTTTTATGACCTGAAATAATGAATCGCTAAAACCAAAAACCTCTTTTAATTGTTCTGTTGAGTAAAAGCCGCCTAATAAACTGCGGTATTTTAAAATACGTTTAGCGTAACCCGGACCGATTCCCGGCAACGGCAATAAGCCAACGCTATCAACAGAATTCAATTCCACAACTTTAATTTGTTTTCCTGCTTGAAGCTTAGTCTGGTTTCCTTTGACTTCTTGTTGAACGGATTTGTTTTCTTTCTTGTTTTCGTTATCAATTAAAATGTATGGTTCAATTTTTGCATAAAATTCTTCACTTATTCCATATACTTTTTTTAGATCTTCTTTTTTTGTAAAGTGCGCGCCTTTGTTTCTATAGTTAATAAAAGTATTAGAAGCTTTTTCGGTGAAACCTAATTCTGCCAATTGTTCTTTTGTAACTGTATTTGGGTTAAATACAAATAAGTCATTGTTTTCGGAAGAAGAATCAGTTGCTGAAAAATTTTCATTCAGTTCAGGCAATTTTATATTCGAGAAATCGGCAATTAAAATGGGGTCAGGTTTTATAAAGGAAGAAATACTTAATCTTATAATAAACAACAACAATATAATTAAACACAAAACCAATAAGCCGTTTCGCTGCTGTTTATTAAATCCAAACCAGGCGCTCAAAAACCGATGAACGAAATTCATTTTTTTTCTGCTTTTTTTCTGTTAAACAAATAGAACACAGGAATGCCTAAAAGAATTATTAGCATTCCTTTTCCGGCACTATCCGGTTTAATAATTAAAAGGTTTACACAAATAAAACCCGCCAAAAGAATATATAAAGCAGGAATTACCGGGTAGCCAAACGCTTTATAAGGCCTTGGTGTATCCGGTTCTTTTTTCCGTAATACAAAAATACCCGCAATGGTCACCATATAAAATAATAATGAACCAAAGGTGCAATAATCTAAAAGTTCATTATAAGAACCACTCAGGCAAAGTACAGAACCCCAAATGCACTGATAGATCATAGAATTTTGTGGAACTCCATGCTGATTTAGTTTTTTTACTTTTTCAAAAAATAAACCATTTTCTGCCATCGATTGAAATAAACGTGAGCCTGCCAAAACCAAACCATTATTACATCCAAAAGTAGAAACCATAATTAAAGCGGCCATTAAATATTTTGAAGTATTACCAAAAATCACAAATAGGGCAGCCGTTCCAACTCTGTCGTTTTGCGCATACATAACACCCTGACTAATTACATCGCTCGAATTTGGATCACCATTAAAAGGGAGCACCATAAAGTAAGCAACGTTAGCTAAAATGTAAAGCAGGGTTACTAAACCAACTCCAATTAATAAACCCAATGGAATATTGCGTTGCGGTTCTTTTACTTCGGCGGCAATAAAGGTTACGTTATTCCAGGCGTCACTGCTAAATAAAGCACCGATCATGGCAGCTCCAAAAATGGTTATAAAAGAAATTCCGTGGAGATCTACTGTCGTAACTACACCATCTTTAACTTCCGATAAGAACGAATTAAAAGGATTTGAAAAATTTTCAGAAAAAACATGCGTACCCATTCCAAATCCTATACCAAGAATAATTAAGATCAGGAGCGCCAGAATTTTTGCAGAAGTAAAAACGCGCTGTATCGCTTTTCCGTTTTTAACTCCTTTCGAATTTATCCATGTTAAAAACACAATTGATGAGATTGCTAAAATTTGCGCACTCGAAATTTGAAAAGAACCAAGCTGTAATAAAATATTTTTTTCATCAAAGAAAGGAAAGAATACACCTGTATATTTAGCAAAAGCCATTGCTACAGCAGCAAAAACACCCGTTTGTATTACCAAAAAAACAGTCCAGCCATAAACAAAGGCGGTCATTTTACCGAAAGCTCTCTTTAAATAAATGAATTGTCCGCCGGCTTCCGGCATCATTCCTGCCAATTCACTATAACTTAAAGCTGCAAATAAGGTGATAATACCTGATAAAACCCAAGCCATCAACACCCAAAAAGGCGAACCAAGCATTCTGCTCATGCCTGTTGTCACAATAAAAATACCCGAGCCGATCATTGAGCCCGAAACAATCATTACAGTGTCAAATAAATTTAGGGTCCGTTTTGGGTTATTCATTAAACTAATTATAAATTTGTTCACCCGAACGAGTTTTGTCTTTAGGCGGGCGCATAAAGAAAGTATTTAAATTTTAGTTTTGAAAATTTATTTAAAAAAAAATGAAAGTAATTAGCCCAAGGGTAAGTATTGTTGAAAAAGACAATGTGTTTAGCCTTGTTATCTTACCTACTACTGATAAAAAGAAACTTTTTATTCTCTTTTTATGGCTAACAGCCTGGACTGTGTGCGGACTTATCGTATTCGGAAATTATTTTAATATTACTAATCGCGATGCAAAGATCTTTATTTTAGTGTATTTATCGTTTTGGGCTTATTATGAATTTAAAATTTCGAGAGCTTTTATATGGAAAAAATTCGGACTCGAAAAATTATGGATCAAGAAAGGCAAATTGCAATATCAACGTGAAATCGCAGGGAAAGGAAAGATAAAAGAATTTGATCTGGAATTGGTCACCGATCTGGAATTAATTGAAATTAGCGATGCCAGTTTTGCTGATACGATCAATCAAAGTTTTTGGATAAAAGGCGGTGAACGTTTAGAATTTCATTGCCAATCAAAAGTAGTTAGATTCGGAATGCAGTTAAGTGATGAAGAAGCATTGATCGTTTATAAAGCTTTGAAGAATTTTTTGACTAAGGAATAAGTTTACCAAACTGAAGGTCCGTATTTTTCAGTCAGTTTTGATTTCGGGAATACTTCATAAAATAACTGATCGGCCCAAAACATTATTTTAAAGGCATAAGTAGGGGAGCTAAATCTTGAACCAACGGAATTATTATTTTTAGCTGCGAAACGATAACCAACATCAACACCAAGTCCTAAAAATTTGAAAATTTTAAACTGAGTTGAAATTCCGGGTTCATACAACATCAAGAAATATTTTTTGTTTTTATCCATGCTGAATTGATAAGAGCTCTGAAACCACGAAGCGCCAAAACCGGTTTGTAACGGAACACTTAATTGCCACCGCTGCGTTTTGTAAAAAACAAAATCGGCATACAATGCAAAATAAGCCAGTTTTAAATATTTTGGAGTATAAATTAGAATGCCTGTTTCCGATAAAGTGTAATCGCTGTTTTTAATATCACTATTGAGCCAGCTTACACCACAGCCTAATTTTAATTTCCGCCTGTATGAAACACCAACTCTTACGCCAAGCATTCTTGCTAAACTGTTATCAATAAATGAATAACGCGACTCGATCCGCAGATCGAGCGATGATTTACTTTTTATGATAACTTTAAAACTATCCAAAAGCTGCGCATTACCTTTAAAGAAAAAGATAAATAGTACAACTAAAAATAGGATATGCCTCGTCAGTTTCACTCTATCAAAATTAGATGCTAAAACAATGTTTATAATTAAATAACGGATAATTGTATTAACAATACGCTTGTTGTAATTTTAGAGACCCATGTCAGTCTTCCTCGATACACCAATTGAATACCTTAAGGGGATCGGTCCGCAGCGCGCTGAAGTGTTAAAAAGTGAATTGCATATATTCCTTTTCCGTGACCTTTTAACACATTATCCGTTTCGGTATGTTGACAGAACTAAATTCCAAAGTATAAGAGAAATTAGCGATGATCTTCCTTATGTTCAATTGCGTGGCATAATAGAAAGCTTAACAGTTGTTGGTGTAAAACGCGGACAACGATTAGTAGCCGTTTTTAAAGATAATACCGGAAGTATTGAGTTAGTTTGGTTTCAAGGGCATAAATGGATGGCCGATAAATTATCCCAAAGGGATGCCTTCGGCAAAAACCAAACTGAATATATTGTTTTCGGAAAGCCAACTAATTTTAACGGTCGTTATAATTTAGCGCATCCTGAAATTGAATTAGCAAGCGATGCGAATATGGCAATGAAATCTGCTTTTCAATCTGTTTACTCTTCAACTGAAAAATTAAAAAGTAAAGGTTTTGACAGTGAAGGTTTAAGGAGATTAATGAAACAATTAATTTCTCAGATAAATCCGGCGAGTGTTGAAGAAAATTTATCACAGGAATTATTATCTGATTTTAAATTATTACCGAAGTCGGAAGCGATGAAACAAATTCATTTTCCCGATTCAAATACTTTATTGCAGAAAGCGGAATACCGTTTAAAGTTTGAAGAATTATTTTTTATTCAGTTAAAATTATTGCGCTTGCATCATATCAACGTAAAAACTGTTCCTGGTGCTGTGTTTAGTAAAGTGGGAGATAATTTTAATAATTTCTATAATAAACATTTGCCATTTCAATTAACCAACGCGCAAAAACGCGTTGTAAAGGAAATCCGAACTGATATGGGAAGCGGCCACCAAATGAATCGCTTGCTACAGGGTGATGTTGGAAGTGGCAAAACATTAGTTGCTTTATTAAGTATGTTGCTGGCAATTGATAATGGTTATCAATCCTGCATCATGGCGCCAACTGAAATTTTAGCGAACCAGCATTTTGTTACTATTACAGAATTATTAGGAGGGATAGGAACGAAAATAGCATTGTTAACCGGTTCATCAACTGCAAAAGAAAGAAAAAAACTCCACGCGGAATTAGAAAGCGGAGAATTAAAAATTTTAATCGGGACACACGCCTTAATCGAAGACAAAGTAAAATTTAATAATTTAGGTTTAGTGGTGATCGATGAACAACACCGTTTTGGAGTGGCACAACGCGCTAAATTACGGGATAAAGGAAAAGTACCGCCGCATATTTTAATTATGACAGCCACACCAATTCCAAGAACTTTAGCTATGACTTTTTACGGCGATCTGGATACATCAGTAATTGATGAAATGCCGCCGGGACGGAAACCGATCCGCACTTCACATTATATGGAAACACAACGTTTGCGCTTAAATGGTTTCATGAAAGAACAAATTGCATTGGGCCGGCAAATTTATGTAGTGTATCCTTTAATTAAAGAAAGTGAAAAATTAGATTTTCAAAATTTGCAAAAAGGATATGATGATCTGCTGATAGAATTTCCGCAGCCAAAATATCAAATTAGTATTGTTCATGGCAAATTAACTTCAGAACAAAAAAATGCGGAAATGCAGCGTTTCATAAAAGGAGAAACTCAAATTATGGTTGCCACAACAGTAATTGAAGTTGGTGTAAATATTCCTAACGCATCCGTAATGGTAATTGAAAGTGCGGAACGTTTTGGTTTATCACAATTACATCAATTGCGCGGAAGAGTAGGACGCGGTGCGGATCAATCCTATTGCATTTTAATGACCTCTTATAAATTAGGAGTGGATAGCAGAACACGAATGGAAACAATGGTACGCACAACAGATGGATTTGAAATAAGCGAAGTAGATCTGAAATTACGCGGCCCGGGTGACATTGAAGGCACGCAACAAAGCGGTGTGTTAGATCTGAAAATTGCGGATCTAGTTCGCGACGGACAAATAATTCAATTAGCAAGAACAGCAGCACAAACTATTTTGAATGAGGACCCTGATTTAATTTTAGAAAAAAACAAGATTTTACATAAAGGATTAGTGCAGCGCGAAAAAACAAGGCCCGATTGGGCGAAGGTGGGATAATTTTAGTATATTTAATAGTGATTAAAAAGTTATCAAAATATATTATCGGTATTGGCTTAGTTTTTTTGGGTTATAATTCATTTTGTTCTGTTCAAACAACTACAGTTAATGCGAAATTAGATTTATTAATTATAAGAATTAATGCATTAATTGCGGAAGGCCAATATGATTCTGCAAGGATACATTCACAAAATGGTTTGGCCGAATCGCTAAAACTTGGATATAAGAGAGGCGTACTTGCTTTTAATGCCGGCTTGGCAGCGAGTTACGATTATACAGGAAACTATCCTTCTGCACTAAAATATTATCTTGAAGCATTAAAATTTGCCAATGAAATGAAGGATAATAAACGCGTTGCAGCGCTCGAGGTTAACATTGGTGCCATGTATGATATTCAAGGGCAATATGAAAAGGCCTTATCCTATTATGATTCCGGCGGTAAAATCGCTCTAAAATTGAAAGATTATTTTGCCGTAAGCAGGGCCTACATGAACATTG
Organism: Bacteroidia bacterium; assembly: GCA_035567575.1. Classification (GTDB taxonomy): domain Bacteria; phylum Bacteroidota; class Bacteroidia; order B-17B0; family Aurantibacillaceae; genus JAHEYG01. The sequence continues at coordinate 3,056 of DATMPR010000524.1, read as the reverse complement.
GTATAGTTTATCAAAACATGAAAAAAATGGACACCTCTGTTTTATTTTTTAGAAAAGCAATGCCTTATTGCAAGCTTGCAGATAATAAAGAAGGCATTGCAATGTGTAATATGAACATTGGATTATCTTATCAATATTTGAATAATATTGACTCAATGGGGCATTATTATTTTATTGCAGATAAAATTTTTGATGAATTTGGTTCATACGAAAACAGAATTAGTTCGAAAATAAACATGGCTTCCTATTATGGATTAACAGGTAAATATGATCAATCGATTGCTTTATATAAAGAGGTAGAATTGCTCTCAAGAAAATCCGGCGCCCTCGCCAATCTCCCTTATGCTTATCAGGGAATGGCAGAAATTTATCACCGAAAAAAAAATTATCCGCTTGCTTATGAAAGTATGGTAAGATTAAAATTTATTTCAGACACATTATTTAATGAAGCCAACTCAAAAGCATTAAGTGATGTGAAAACAAAATTTGAAGTCGAAAAAAGAGAGATTGAATTGAACGCAAAATCTGAAGCAGAAAAAGAAAAAACAAGGATCAGGAATGAGGCTGCGAGCAGCCGGCAAAAATTAATTATACTTTCAATCATTATTGTGCTTCTAATTGTTTTATTATTTTCCTTTTTTCTTTTCAAACGTTTTCAAGTTACTAAACATCAAAAACAAATAATAGAAGAACAAAAAGCAATGGTGGAGGAAAAACAAAAAGAAATCGTTGACAGCATATTTTATGCACAGCGCATTCAGCATGCTCTTTTAGCATCAACTACTTTGTTGAATAAATGTCTTCCGGAATATTTTCTATTTTTTCAGCCAAAAGATATTGTAAGCGGAGATTTTTATTGGGCTACAGAAGCAAATGGTAAATTTTATATGGTTACTGCTGACAGTACAGGGCATGGGGTACCCGGCGCATTTATGAGTTTATTAAATATCTCTTTTTTAAATGAAGCAATTACAGAAAAGAAAATTAGTGACCCGGGTGAAATATTAAGTCATGTGAGAAGACGGCTTATACAGTCATTAAAAACAGACGGAAGCGATGAGGGTGGAAAGGATGGTATGGATTGTATTTTACTTTGTTTTGATTTCATAAAAAACATGTTAGATTATTCAGCGGCAAACAATAGTTTTTATATTATCAGGAATAAGGAAATAATTAATTGCAGTGCTGATAAAATGCCTGTTGGTAAATCACCAAAAGATGAAGAGCCTTTCGCTACCCGTCATCACAAGATCGAAAAGGGAGATGTGATATATACTTTAACAGACGGATTGCCGGATCAATTTGGTGGACCGAAAGGAAAAAAATACAAATACAAACAATTAGAGGATTTGTTAATGGTGTGTAGTGATTTGCCGATGAAGGAACAAAAATCAATTCTGAAAAGCAGTTTTGTAAACTGGAAAGGAAATCTTGAGCAAGTTGATGATATTTGTATTATAGGAATTCGCGTTTAATAATTTTAACGCATTATATAAACATATCCGCGGTAGTTGTGTTCATTGTCGTATATATCTCTTACGAAAACGCGCCATACATAAACTTCATCCTTTGCTTCGCTGCCGCCATAATTTCCATCCCATTCTCCTTTCGTATCTGTGGTTTTAAAAATTAATGTGCCCCAGCGGTTATATACTTCAAATTTATAATCGGTATCAACCCAGCCTGTACCTTTCGGAAAAAAAGTATTGTTGTGTCCATCTTTACCGGGCGCGAAAGCATTCGGCATCCAGAAATTAAATCCCTCAGTCACACAAATTTGTTTTGTGATCGTATCAGCACATGAACTAGAGTTAGAAGCGATCAATTGCAGATCATAACAACGTGCCTCTAAAAAAACATGTTGAATTTCGCCGCCATTTGAAAGATAAGTACCATCCAGCGACCAAGACAAATTTGTTGCGTTAACTGAAGCGTTATCAAAAGTACCCACATTATTATTTAAATCAATAAAAGCAGGATGCTGAACAAAATCAGCTAATGGTTTACCGAGTACGGTAATTATATTTGGTTTTATTAACGTGAATTTACAGCCAAAACTATTTGTAATGGTTAAACCAACACTGTAATTTCCTGCTTTGGTATAACAATGTGTAACAGCAGGACTTTGTACAGGTAAAGAAAAATCACCAAAACTCCATAATGCAGTTGTTGTACCTGTTGATGTATTATTAAATTGTGTACATAATGGCACGCATCCTGTAGGATTGCTAACTGTGAAGGAAGGATTTTGCACCTGAAAAACAGTGATGCTAACTGTTGTACTGACAGGTGTAGTCCCGCATCCGTCTTGGATCGTGACAGTATAAACAGTTGTGCTTTGCAGATTAACACTTATGCTATTGGTAGTTATGTTTCCGGGCATCCATAAATAAGTATAAATGCCATTGCCGCCATTGGCGTTTACAGTAACGGAAGTTGTAACATTCGGACAAACAGTTAAACTATTAGCGCCGGCATTAATTGTAATTGGTGAGTTGACAGTCACAGAATAAACTTTTGGGGCACCGGCACAACCTTTACTATCTGTAACAGTTAACGAAAAAGCAGTTGTGGTAGTGGGGGAAACCGTTACAGAGCTGGTTGTTAAGCCGCCGGGTTGCCAATTATAAGTATAGCCGGGTGTGCCTCCTGCAACTGTTGAACTCAACGCAGCACTTTGTCCGAAACAAATTACACCATTACCTGAAATACTGTAAGTCATTGCGGGCGGTTCAGTAATTGTAACTGTTGTTTGTGTATAGCATCCTAAAGCATCTGTAATTTTTACTGAGTATGTTCCCTGACATAAATTATTTACCGTAGCTAAAGTTCCGTTTGGAATTCCCAACCAGGTGAAAGAATAAGGTCCGGTTCCTCCTGAAATACCAGCGGTAGAAATTCCGTTACACAAACCATTGCAAGTTACATCAGTTTTCGAAATAATTTTTCCAACCATGTTACTTATATTTCCAATAGTAACAGCACCTGTGTTTTTGCAGTTGTTAGCATCGGTAATAAATACACTGTAATTTCCTGCAGCTAAATTAGTGGCAACA
>DATMPR010000523.1:0-12992 GCA_035567575.1 Bacteroidia bacterium | reverse complement strand
AAAAAAAATATTTCAAAAGGTAAATGGTTATAAAAGCCATCAGGAAATTAATTCGGGCGATGATGTTTTATTTTTAGAAGACGTTAAAAAAATAAATCCGGAAACAGTTTCTTATCTCAAAAATAAAAATGCTTCAGTTATAACTTATCCCGTACAAGGCTTCAAAAAATTAATGCTGCAAAAGGTAAGATGGGCATCAAAATTTGACAAAAACCCCAATCAAACCAATGCTTTTTTAGCTCTAATTGTGCTTTTGGTTCATGTTTTTGGCTTGTTTTATCTTATTATGCCCTTATTTGCACATCATATTCCTTTATTTGGTATAATTTTCATTTTTTTGAGGGTCATAATTGACTTTTTGTTGCTATTTTTAGCCTCGCGTTATTTTAACAGGTCTGTAAAATGGCTTTGGCTTCCGCCATTGACATTCTTTTATAGTTTTTATGTTATTATAACGGCTTTGTTAAGCATTTTTGTAAAACCAAACCATAAATAAACGTGTTTTTAAAAAAGAAGAGCCTGTCTGAATTTGAATCTGAATCACTATCCCAGCAAACCTGGAGGAGATTTAAGAAAAATGGTCTTGCTATGACAGGTTTGATAATTATTGTTCTTGCCACTCTTATTTCTATTCTTGGTTACGCGATAACTCCCGATTCAACACCTTTCGCTAACGATCAAAAACCTGAACTTCACATTAAAGAACCCGGCTTTAAGATTCAAATGTTGTTGATGCGAAAAAATGAAGCCACAAAATCTGAAAATATTTTTACGAAAATGTTCATTGGTGTGAACGGCAAGTACACCAACATTCCTGTTTACAGTTACAGATTTGACGGTCCTAATATTATTGTTGAAGAATTTACCGGCGAAACTCCAAATAACGGTGCGCAAACCCCCTACAACTTAGCTGATGTTGTTTACGACGTTAATCCAAACACGAATGTAAAATACGATGAAGCTTCAAAAACTTTAGAATTTTACGTGATCAGTACCGGCGAAAAAGTGAAAAAAACAACCGCCGAACTTGAAGAAGAAATTAAAAAAGAAAATATAAAAACAAAAACATTTTTATTAGGAACCGATTTAGCAGGCCGCGATTTACTAAGCCGTTTAATGATCGGTACACGCATTTCCTTAACGGTTGGTTTTATTTCCGTTCTCATTTCAATTTTCCTTGGTATTGTTTTAGGAGCCATAGCCGGTTATTACCGCGGTAAAATTGATGATGTTATTATGTGGGTAATAAACGTTGTATGGTCGATCCCAACTTTATTATTGGTAATTGCAATTACTTTAGTTTTAGGAAAAGGAATTTTCCAGGTATTTATTGCTGTGGGATTAACCATGTGGGTTGATATCGCACGTATTGTGCGCGGACAAATTTTAAGTCTGCGCGAAAAAGAATTTGTGGAAGCAGGAAGAGCTTTAGGTTATAAAAATTTCAGAATAATATTTAAACACATCATGCCAAATGTAATGGGACCGGTAATTGTAATTGCAGCATCTAACTTTGCAACCGCAATTTTAACTGAGGCAGGTTTAAGTTTTTTAGGAATTGGCGCGCAGCCTCCTACTCCTTCGTGGGGAGAAATGATCAACGCACACCGCGGTTATGTATTGGTTGATAAAGCCTACTTAGCATTTATTCCCGGTGTTGCTATTATGTTTTTAGTATTAGCCTTTATGTTAGTTGGTAATGGCCTCCGTGATTCTTTGGATACCCGCTCGTTAGATTCTAAACCTATAATGGGTAGTTAGTTTTACTCTCCGAACAACGACAAAGTTTTTCCCGTTGTTGGTCCTTGAATATTTTTCCCAAGAATGATCAGATCGCGCATAATGCCGTCCATGTCGGCTACTTTTGGGAAGTGTCCCCATTTTTCGAAACCATAATCATAAAATAATTTTAAGCTGGGTTCGTTGTGACCGAAAATAAATCCTAATAAATTATTTATTCGCAAAGCAGGCGCAACTTCAATTGCTTTTTTTAAACTTGCTTTTCCAATGCCGAGTCCGCGGTATTTTTCATCAATGTAAATGCTAACCTCAACTGTTCCGTCGTAAGCTGGTCTGCCGTAAAAAGAATTGAAACTCATCCAGCCTGCGTACTCACCTTTGTATAAAACTAACCACAGCGGACGTTTAGCATTACTGTGCGCGTTAAACCATTGTAATTTACTAAGCGCGGTAACAGGCTCCAGATCGGCTGTAGCCAAACGTGATGGAATTGTTGAATTATACGTTTGTACAATTTTTGGAAGATCTTGTAGTGTTGCGTATGTAAACTCTATTTCCATTTAACTTATAACTCAATAACCTAACAACCGAATAACTTCTTCACTCCCTAATAAAACAAATTATTATAAGGGTATCTCTTAATATGCATCTCTTTCACCATATCATAAACTTTTTGTTTCAGCTCATCAATATTTTCTTTGTTTTGCGCACTAATAAATATACAATTCTTATTTAGATTTTTCATCCAAGTTTTTTTCAGATCTTCCAGCGATAAATTATGCCTAGTTTCCGGTGTCAGATCAAATTCTTCCTTCTCAGTATAAGTGAAAGCGTCTATCTTATTAAAAATTAAAATGGTAGGTTTATCAGCCGCGCCAATTTCTTTTAGCGTTTGATTTACCACATTAATATGGTCCTCAAAATTAAAATGGGAGATATCAACAACGTGCAATAAAATATCAGCTTCGCGCACTTCATCCAAGGTTGATTTAAAACTTTCTACTAATTGCGTTGGGAGTTTCCGGATGAATCCTACTGTATCACTTAATAAAAAATATAAATTATCAATTGTAACTTTCCGTACTGTTGTATCAAGCGTAGCAAATAGTTTATTTTCTGCAAACACCTGACTCTTGCTTAACAAATTCATGATGGTGGATTTTCCAACATTTGTATAACCAACCAAAGCAACGCGGATCATATCACCGCGACTTTTACGCTGTGTTGCCATTTGTTTATCAATCGTAACTAATTGTTCTTTCAGTAAAGAAATTTTATCGCGGATATTCCGTCTGTCGGTTTCAATTTCTTTTTCACCTGCACCACCCCTTGTGCCTGTACCTCCGCGCTGACGTTCTAAGTGAGTCCACATACCTGTTAAACGCGGTAACAAATATTGCAGTCGCGCTAATTGCACTTGTGTTTTTGCGTGTGCAGTTTGCGCGCGCTGTGAAAATATTTCTAAAATTAAATTGGTACGGTCGAGAATTTTTATGCCGAATGCTTTTTCTAAATTCCGTTGTTGCGAAGGAGAAAGTTCATCATCAAAAATGATCATATCAATTTCGTTTTCTTTCGCGAAGGTTTTTATTTCCTCCACTTTCCCTTTTCCAATAAAAGTTGATTTATCCGGCTTCTCTAATTTTTGGGTAAACCATTTTTTAGTTTCAACACCATAAGTTTCGGCTAAGAATTGTAATTCCTCTAAAAATTCCTGTGAGCGGTCTTCTTCCTGCGATTTAGAAATGATCCCAACTAAAATAGCGTTACGTTTTTTGCCTGTAGTAAGAGTTGGTTCCGGTTTCATTTCATCAATAACTTATTTTCCTTTTAAGGTGCCTTCAACATAAGCTGCAACAGCCGAAGCTTGTTCTTCTGTGATCGGAACTTTTACCATTGTGTTTCTTCCATTGAGAATTATATTTTTAATGGAATCAGTGCTAAGCTGTGTTCTTGAAAGATCACTTGCACCGGATAAACCCGCTTTCCCATCGCCACCATGACAAACAATACATTTTGCTTCGTAAATTTCTTTTCCATCAATTACATTAGCAGAAACTTCCGTGCCTTTCTCTCTGTGTTTTTTTCCAACTTCTCCCAGTCCGTAAGCGGCGGTGATCAATAAAAGAGACAGAGCTGCTAATATTTTGTTGCCTTTTTTAAAGCCTACAACTGCAATTGGTATAGAAGCTAAAACTATAATGATCTTAACCCATAATATAGTTTCTATGTGTGCAAGCTGGGTCATTAACCAAACACCCGTAATTAAGAATAAAGCGCTTACTATCATCTCAATAACCTTTGTGGCTTTTGTAAACTTTTGTAATAGATCAGCTCTGTTGCTTAATAATAAAACTGTTTTAACAACATAAATAAGGAAAAACAGTGTAACTGAAATACGGTGGGTAAGTGATATAGCTTCGTTCATTTGTATTATATTTTACTCAAAATTAACAATTAATATTATATTTGGGTACTATTTAAATTATGCTTTTTCGACTAAAAACCTTTATTGTTTTAGGTATTGTTCTGGTAACTAAGTTATCATCGCAAACTACATTTCCGAGTAACGGAGCGCCTAACCCGGTTCATACCATTTATGCTTTTACCAATGCGGTAATTCATGTCGACTATGAAACTACTATTCCTAACGGCATTTTAGTTTTTCAGGATGGAAAAATTATTGCTGCGGCCGAAAAAGCTGTTATTCCGCAAGGCGCTATGGTTTATGATCTAAAAGGCAAACATATTTATCCATCGTTTATTGATCTGTATAGTACTTACGGTTTTGCTGAAACAGTTGTTGATCCTAAAAAACCTGCTCCGCCAAAAGAAATTGTAAAAGGTGCTTATGGCTGGAATCCTGCAATTAAAGCAGATGTTGAGGCTTACAAAACATTTGCACATAATAAAGATAAAGCTGATGAATTACGAAAATGCGGAATTGGTGTTGTTTTAACTTCACAAAAAGATGGTATTATAAGAGGAAGCGGGGTATTGGTAAATGTTTCTAACCAAAAAGAAAATGAAAGTTTTATTAAAGATAAAGCGGCAGGATTTTATTCTTTCAATAAAGGCACTTCGCCTGAAATGTATCCGGGTTCTTTAACCGGAGCAATTGCTTTGTTACGTCAAACTTATTATGATGCAAAATGGTATAAGGAAAACGCAAATAAAACAGAATACAATATTTCTCTGGAAGCATTTAATCAATTACAAACTTTACCTCCAATTTTTGAAGCAAACGATAAATACAACGCCATGCGCGCTGCTAAAATTGGTTCTGAGTTTGGAATTAAATATTTAATTAAAGGCGGTGGTAACGAATATCAACGTATTAATGATATGCAGGAATTGTTTTCTAAATTTATTATTCCTGTTAATTATCCTGAAGCTTTAGATGTAGAAGATCCTTTTGATGCCGAACAGGTTTCCCTAGCAGAATTAAAACATTGGGAAATGGCGCCTTGCAACGCTAGCGAAATGGAAAAAAACGGAATTCAATTTTGTTTTACATCAGCCGATCTGAAAGATCGCAAAGATTTTTTACCAAACATCCGTAAAGCAATTAAATATGGTTTAAGTGAGAAAACAGCTCTAAAAGCTTTAACATTTAATCCCGCACAATTTATAAACGCGTTAACTCAAGTTGGTTCTTTACGTGCAAATATGTTTGCCGATTTTTTTATCACTAACAAAAATATTTTTGAAGATGATGCGGTTATCTATCAGCATTGGGTAAACGGACAAGGAAATATTTATGATGACATGAACGCGCCCGACATCCGCGGAAATTATCAAATGCAAATTGCTGCAAAAAATTACAAGGTCATTATTAACGGTGAGCCAACCAAATTAGGCGGAAGTATAAAAGTTGATACGACTAAATATAAACTGAATGCAACCTTTAAAAATAACATCGCCACTTTTAGTTTCGAATACGACAGCGCAAAAGTTGCGCGGCTAAGCGGAAATTATGACGAAGCAAAAAAAGCTGTTGAAGGTAAAGGTCAGTGGGCAGATGGTAATTGGTTTGATTTTAAATTGAATTTCGTTTCGGCAGATACATCAAAACCTAAACCTGCTGACAAAAAAGAAAAAATTAATTATGGTAAAGTATATTATCCTTTCTCTGCTTACGGGGAACCTTTACCTAATGAAGGTGCTTTTAAAACCGCCATGCAAAAATTTAAAAACCGTTACGAAGCTATTTTAATTAAAAATGCAACGGTTTGGACCAACGAAGGTGATACAGTTCTAAAAGAATACGATGTTTACATTACTGAAGGGAAAATTGTACGCATTGCTCCCAATATTGATGCTCCTAAATTAGCATTTGCTAAAACCATTGATGGTAAGGGAATGCATTTAACTCCCGGTATTATTGATGAACACTCACACATCGCATTGAGTGGCGGCGTTAACGAATGGGCACAAGCCAGCAGCGCTGAAGTTAGAATGGGTGATGTTGTAAATCCTGAAGACATAAATATTTACAGACAACTTTCGGGCGGTGTTACTACTGCACAATTATTACACGGCTCTGCAAATCCGATTGGCGGACAAAGTCAAATTATTAAATTACGCTGGGGACTTAATGCCGAGGAAATGAAATATGAAAAAGCTCCACAGTTTATCAAGTTTGCATTGGGTGAAAACGTTAAGCAGGGAAATAGTCAGCCCGGAAGTCGTTTCCCGCAAACGCGTATGGGTGTTGAGCAGGTTTACATCGATATTTTTACGCGCGCTAAAAATTATAAAAAACAACAGGATGATTTTTCTAAAATTACACCAAAACAAAAACTATCGACTATCGCTCCACGGAGAGATTTAGAATTAGATGCCATTGCTGAAATATTAGACGGCAAACGTTATATCACTTGTCACAGTTATGTACAGAGTGAAGTAAATATGTTATTGCACGTTGCGGATAGTTTGAAATTTAAAGTGAATACCTTCACGCATATTTTAGAAGGTTACAAAGTTGCAGATAAATTGAAAGCACACGGCGCAAGCGCATCCACATTCGCAGATTGGTGGGCTTATAAATTAGAAGTAATGGAAGCTATTCCTTACAATGCTGCCATCTTAACTAAAATGGGCGTTAATACTTGTATCAATAGTGATGATGCCGAAATGGGAAGAAGATTAAATCAGGAAGCTGCAAAAGCAATTAAATACGGCGGCTTAACCGAAACGGAAGCATTAAAACTGGCGACATTAAATCCCGCGAAAGCATTACACCTCGACGATAAAGTAGGAACCATTAAAGTTGGTAAAGTTGCTGATCTGGTTTTATGGAGCGATAACCCATTGAGCATTTACGCAAAAGCTGATTATACAATTGTTGATGGACAAATTTATTTCGACCGTAAGGAAGATGCTAAATTACGCGAAGACATTAAAAAAGAAAGAGCACGCATTATCAATAAATTAATTGTCGAAAAGAATAAAGGCGGCAAGGTTGTAAAACCATCCGGCAGAAAAAAAGGCTTATATCATTGTGATACAATGGAGGAGGAATAATATGAAAAAATTTAGCTTTATATATTTTGTTTTTTTAAGTGCATTTATTTTTGCGCAAAACAACCCATCCGCCGGTCGGACAGGAAATCATGTGTTGTTAATGAATGGAACAGCACATCTTGGTAACGGACAAGTTATCGAAAACAGTTTGATCGCATTTAATAATGGTAAACTTGAAATGGTTTCGGATGCAAAAGGAATTAAAATTAATCCGGCTGCTTACGATACTATTATTCGGATCGAAGGTAAACATGTTTATCCGGCTATAATTTCTCCCAATACAATTTTAGGTTTGCAGGAAGCTGAAGCGGTTAGACCAAGCAGCGACTATAGTGAAACCGGAAGTATAAATCCAAATATCAGAAGTTTAATCGCGTACAATACCGACAGTAAAATTTTACCAACTGTAAAAACGAATGGTGTGTTGTATACACAATGTACACCGCGCAGCGGATTAATTTCCGGCTCTTCATCAATTTTAGCAACCGATGGCTGGAATTGGGAAGACGCAGTTTTAAAAGCCGATGACGGCATTCATCTTAATTTCCCAAGATCAGTTCAAAAAAATGGATGGTGGGCTGAACCTGAACCAAGCGGAAAAAACACAAAGTTTGATGAAGAGTTTGCTGCGTTGAATTTATTTTTCACAGAAGCATCTGCTTATTGCAGATCGGCTGCAGGAACTTTTGAAAACAATTTGCGTTTTGAAGCTATGCGTAATGTTTTTAACGGTACGCAAAATTTATATCTTCATGCTGGTACTGCAAAAGACATTATACTCGCCGTTAACTTTGCAAAAAAATACAGTATTAATAAACCTGTGATCGTTGGCGGGAAAGACAGCTGGAAAATAACTTCTTTTTTGCGTGAAAATAAAATTCCTGTCATGTTAAGCCGCATTCACGATCTGCCTGAGTCGCCAGACGATGATGTAGATATAACGTTTCGTACCCCTGCTCTTTTATTAAAGGACAGTGTTTTATTTTGTTTGCAAATGGAAGGTGATATGGAAGCTATGCAGAGCCGTAACTTACCGTTTTTAGCAGGCACCGCAGCTGCATACGGTTTAACCAAAGAGCAAGCTTTACAAACCATTACATTAAATGCAGCAAAAATATTAGGTATTGATAATTTGATTGGTTCATTGGAAGTTAATAAAGTTGCTTCTCTTGTTGTGTCTGATGGCGATCTGTTAGATATGAAAACAAATAAGGTAGTTTTAGCTTACATTAAAGGTAAGTCTGTGAATTTGGTTAACGATCAGCAAAGGTTATATGAGAAGTACAAAACCAGATATGGCTTAAAATAACCGTTAATCACCGTAACGGCTATTTAATACTATTTAACACCCCGCCCTTTCTTATTAGCGTATCTTTGATATCCCCGCATATTATATTCATATTATGCATGATCGCCATTTAACAACACGTACTGCTAAAATTAGTCTTGAAAAAGAGGGATACATTAAGATCTCCATTCTTCCCGGTTCTATTATTGATACCGAAGATGCTTTGGATAATTCGTTAGTTATTAAAAATCTTTCGGAAGGTAAAAAAATGCTGAAGCTGGTTGATGCAAGGGGTAAATGGAGCATAACATCTGAAGCAAAAAAAGTTTCCAAAAAAAATGTGTCGCCTGAAAATACAGTCGCCCGTGCCTATATAATTGATTCGTTTCTTACCAAAGTGATGTTTAATTTTTTCAGGTTTTTTACCAGATCTAACACACCTGAAGATTTTTTTAATGATGAAACAGAAGCGATTGATTGGCTGCTCTCTTTTAAAAAATAATTTAATCATAAAAAAACCCGAAACAAATGTCCGGGCTTTTAAAATTTCAATTCTAATTATTATTGAATAACTATTTTTTGGTGATATTTCTCAACATCAGAGGTCATATCAACAAAATAAATTCCTTTAGCTAAATGCTGTAAGTTGAAAGTTTTGTTTTCAGAAGATGTAGTTGTTGTTTTTTCAGAGTAAACTACATTTCCTAAAGCATCCGTTACCGAAATACTCAAGCCTCTTTTTGCAGAAGGAAGAAGAATCTGAAAAGTACCATTATTTGGATTTGGATAAGTGCTGATTGCTTTTGGCGCTAAATTTGATTGTGCAATACCCAATGGTAATCCAGAAAATTTATAAACTCCGCCAACACTAGCAGAAACAGCATCCGAAAAAGTTCCGGCCCAACCTGTAGCGTTATCAGAAAAACCAATAGTTAAATAACCAATTCCTGATCCTCCCCAAGAATTCCATGTTACTCCATTATCAGTTGAATAAGCAATACTCATTGAAGGGTTTGAAACTGAAGCAAACCATGATGTACCCTTGATTGCTGCAACATCATTAAAACCACAATTAATTGGCTGAGCAAGATTAGTCCAGGTCATACCACCATTAGTAGTTTGCCATAAGTTTTGTACAGTTCCTGTAGCAGCAATACATAATCCGTTGTTAGCATCTGTAAATGCAAGTCTTGAAACATCAGTTGCGCCTGTCATAGCAGCACTCACTGTCCAGGTAGAACCAGCATTCGATGAACGATATACACGGCCTTTGTTTGTTCCATACCAAATAGTGTTACTATAAGTAGTAAAAGAATTTGTTAATCCATATTCACCTGAAACCGGATTAGGAATATTTGTTCCTGCAATAGCAGACCAAGTAGCCCCACCATTAATTGTTTTGTGAATTTCAAAACTACCGCCTACAGGATCTCCAAGACAAATACCAACTGTTGGATTAACAAAAGCTACAAAGTCAGCAAATGAACTGGCGTTTGTGAAAGTACCTACAGGGGTTACATTAGTCCAGCTTACACCTGCGTTGTTAGTTTTATATAAAACACCCATATTACCTGTAGATTTTGTCCAGGCTGCAATCCAAGCAGTATCAGCATCAATACCTTCAATATTTGAAATTTCATAGGTATTGGTATCAGGTAAAATGTTTCCTGAAGTCCAGGTAGTACCTCCATTCGATGTTGTAGAAAATAAGGCTGAAGGACGGCCATTTGCACCATAATTTCCTTGTCCCCAAACTGTATTCATATCCACTACATCCATCATAATTAATCCTGCTTGCGTGGTTGGGAAATTTGTGTTTTGAAGAGTTGCCCAAAATGGACTCGGTACAGCTTGCGAAAAAGCACTGATAGAAAGTGCAACTGAAGCAAAAGTTGTAAGTAAAATTTTTTTCATGTTTTTTTATTTTTTTATTTACGCTAAAGTAGTCATTTTTTAACTCTTGGCAAAACCCAATTCATGCTAAAATCACATTTTATTCCTAATCATTAATTAATTAACTTTGCGCAAAGTTTCTAAATGGTTTCAACTGATATAGCGATAATTGGAGCGGGTCCGGTAGGATTATTTGCCGTATTTGAATGCGGTTTACTTAAGCTACGTTGCCATTTAATCGATTATTTACCTCAGGCAGGCGGACAACTTTCGGAGATCTATCCCAAAAAACCAATCTATGATATACCGGGTTATCCAACTATTTTAGCTCAGGAATTAGTAGATAAATTGAAAGAACAGGCTGAACCTTTTAAACCCACTTATACTCTGGGAGAGCGAATTGAAAGTCTCGAAAAAAAAGGAGAGCGGGACTTTATATTAAAAACCCATCTCGGAACCACCATTCATGCTAAAACTATTGTTATTGCGGGCGGTTTGGGTTGTTTTGAGCCACGAAAGCCAGAAGTATCTGGTTTAGAGCAATTTGAAAACGGAAAAGGCGTTAATTATATGATCTTAGACCCTGAAAAATATAAAGGGAAACGTATGATCTTGGCTGGCGGCGGCGATAGCGCTCTGGATTGGGCCATTTTTTTAGCTGAGGTTGCAAAAGAAGTTACACTCGTACACAGAAGTGAGTCGTTTAGAGGCGCTCCGGATAGTGTAAATAAAGTGATGAATTTAGCCAAAGAAGGGAAAATCCATTTATTACTTAATTCCAATTTATTATCAGTAAACGGTAACGGACATTTGGAAAATGTGATCGTTCAAAACACAAAAACAAATGAAGCTACCATTATAAAAACCGATTATTTAATTCCGCTTTTTGGTTTAAGTCCGAAGTTAGGACCGATGGAAAATTGGGGCTTAAACATTGATAAAAGCGCGATCGAAGTAAACACCGATGATTATTCAACTAATGTTGAAGGGGTTTACGCAATTGGTGATATTAATACCTATAAGAATAAATTGAAATTAATTTTATGCGGCTTTCACGAAGCTGCAATGATGAGCCATAGTGCCTATAAATACATTAATCCGGGGGTAAAATACACCATGAAATATACCACAGTTAACGGAATTAATTCGTTTTAAGATTTTCAGCCGAAGGCTTCCCTAAGGGATAATTTTTCAATTGGTATTAGTGTTTTTCCTTTGGGGGATTTTAGTACTTTTGACAAAAGCTCAACTTGTCGAAAAACAAAAAATACATTGTTCTGCTCTGGCTGTTTATCTGGTTACCTTTCTTAACCATTTTTTTATTGTTATCACTCGTCGCTAATGAAGTGTTGGGCGATCTGCCAAGTGTTGAAGAATTGCAAAACCCAAAGAGTAATCTGGCGACCGTTATATATAGTTCCAACGCAAAAGTTTTAGGAAAATATTATAATGAGAACCGCGTGAATATTTCGTTTAAAGATCTGGATAAAGATCTGACCAATGCGCTTGTTGCAACGGAAGACGCGCGTTTTTATGAGCACAGCGGTGTAGATATTAAAGCTTTATTCCGAGCGGTCTCAGGTGTTGTAACAGGCGGCTCAAAAGGCGGCGGAAGTACTATTACCCAACAACTAGCTAAGATGATGTTCCCTCGTGAAAAACTAAGCAAAGTTCAATTGGCAACCCGTAAAATGAAAGAATGGGTAATTGCAACGCGACTCGAAAAAAATTATACCAAAGAAGAGATCATGGCAATGTACCTCAACAAATTCGATTTTTTGAATTTGGCGGTAGGAATTAAATCAGCAGCAAAAATTTATTTTAATGTTGGCCCTGATAGTTTAAGAATAGAACAAGCAGCCATGTTGGTTGGCATGGCGCAAAATCCATCCCTTTATAATCCAATTAAGTATCCTGAAAAAGCAAAACACAGACGTAATATTGTATTAAGTCAGATGTTGAAATACGGTTACATCAATCAAACGCAATTTGATACTTTAAAAGTAAAACCGCTGGGATTAAATTTTCATCCTGAAGATCATAACGATGGATTAGCGCCTTATTTCAGAGAATATTTGCGTGAGAATTTTTTAAAATCATGGTGCGAAAAACATATTAATCCGGAAACAAAAAAACCTTACAACATTTATAAAGATGGTTTGCGTATTTACACCACCATTGATTCGCGCATGCAGCAATACGCCGAAGAATCCGTAAACGAACACATGTACGAATTACAAAAAGCATTTAATAAAGATTGCAAACAAAAACGCCAGGCGCCTTTTGCCTGGAATTTAAGTCAGAAAGATATTGAAAACATCCTGACTTCAGCTATGAAACGCAGCGACCGTTACCGCGAATTAAAGCAGCAAAATTTAACGCCTCAACAGATCGAAAAAATATTTAAAACACCAACATCAATGACGGTTTACAGTATCAGAGGAGAAATTGATACTATTATGACGCCGTGGGATAGTATCCGTTATTATAAAAGTTTTTTACAAACGGGTTTCTGTGCTATTGAACCACAAACTGGTTACGTTAA
>DATMPR010000522.1:0-12722 GCA_035567575.1 Bacteroidia bacterium | reverse complement strand
CAAACATTTCAGATCTTAAAGAAAAAACAAATGCAAGAGAATTTCATTCAGCAGCTATTATTAATTCCGGAGAAACTACTGATGAAACAGAAATAAAAAATCTTCTAGCTGCGCTTTGAAAAAATTTGGTATAATCATTTTTCTTTTTTCTATTTGTGTTTTCATTCATGCGCAAAATACTGAAGTCTTTTTAAATTTAAAATGGGAATTTCGTCAAAAAGGGACAGGTAAGTGGTATCCCGCTTCCGTTCCCGGAACTGTTCATACAGATTTAATATCAAATAAAATAATTCCTGATCCTTTCTTCGGTGATAACGAAAAAAAAATGCAATGGATAGAAAATGAAGATTGGGAATATAAAACTGAATTTACCCTCGATAAAAAAACAATTTCACAAAATAACATTGAATTAAAATTTGAAGGACTTGATACCTACGCTAAAATTTATGTAAATGACAAATTGTTAGCTGAAACGGATAATATGTTCCGTTCCTGGACAATTAACATTAAAAAAAATGCGAAAGAAGGATCAAATACATTATTACTTGTATTTGAAACTGCAGTGAAAAAAGGGAAAGCAGAAGCAACAAAATTACCTTACACTTTGCCGGGCGACGAAAAAATATTTACGCGTAAAGCACAATATCAATATGGTTGGGATTTTGGTCCACGCTTTGTGACCTGTGGCATTTGGAAACCCATAAAACTAATTACATGGAACAAATTAAAAATTGAATCCATTTATGCGCACACAAAATTAATTACAGATTCATTAGCAAAAGTTGATTTCATTTTAGAACTCAAAACTGAAACAGATGATTACTACGAGATAAAATATAATTACACCGACCGGAAACTGGTACAAAACAGAATGCAAACTAAACTTGTTCATTTAAAACCCGGTAGTTCTACAACCACACTTACCTGTGATATTCCCAATCCGAAATTATGGTGGTGCAATGGTTTGAATGATGGAAGGTCGTCACTTTATTCAGCAGGTTTTAAAATAACTAAAGATGATTCCCTTATTACACAAAATGGCATAACATTCGGCATCAGAACAATTGAATTAATTCAGGATAAAGATTCCATTGGCAAATCGTTTTATTTTAAATTAAATGGTGTTGCCATTTTCATGAAAGGAGCAAATTACATTCCACAAAATAATTTTTTACCGAGTGTTGGAAAAGATGAATACCGGAAATTATTATCAAAAGCAAAAGATGCCAATATGAATATGCTGCGTGTATGGGGCGGCAGCGCTTATGCAGATGAAGAATTTTACACTGATTGTGATAAAGCCGGTATTTTAGTGTGGCAGGATTTTATGTTTGCTTGCGCAATGTACCCAAGCGATAAAAACTTTTTGGAAAACATAAAGCAAGAGGTTATAGAACAAGTAAAAAAATTACGAAATCATCCATGTCTGGCTTTATGGTGCGGGAATAACGAGATAGATGAAGGCTGGTATAACTGGGATTGGCAAAAACAATTTCATTATTCCAAAAAAGATTCCGCAAAAATTTGGATTGATTATCAAAATTTATTTCAGAAAATACTTCCTGAGATCGTAAAACAAAGTGATTTTAAAACTGCTTATTGGCCATCGTCGCCGAGTATTGGTTGGGGACATAAAGAAAGTCTGCAACAGGGTGATTCACATTATTGGGGTGTTTGGTGGGGCAACGAACCGTTTGAAATGTATGAGAAAAAAGTTGGGCGGTTTATGAGTGAGTATGGATTTCAGGGAATGCCTTCTTTACAAACTTTTAAAACGTTTTGTGATTCCTCAGATTTAAATTTAAATTCTATTGCGGTAAAAAACCATCAAAAACATCCGACAGGTTATCAAACAATAACCAATTATATGGAAAAAGATTTTGAGGTGCCAAAAGATTTCGAAGAATTCATTTACGTTTCGCAATTATTACAAGCCCGGGGAATGAAAACCGCAATTGAATCGCACCGTGTTGCAAAACCCTATTGCATGGGAACGCTCTTCTGGCAATTAAACGATTGCTGGCCCGCTACATCATGGAGTGCGATTGATTTTTATGACAGACCAAAAGCTTTCTACTATGAATTAGGGGATTTATATGATGATGTTCTTATATCCGTAAAAAAAGAAGAGAAGGATTACAAAATTTATATTGTTAATGACAAGTTAAAACCAATTAACGGGACATTGACAATAAATTTTTGTGATTTTTCTGGCAAGGAATTTCAAACAAAAAAAATGGTCGTGAAACTTCTTTCAAACTCAAGTCAATTTTATTGTTCTTTCCCTGCAACTGAAGACAAGGCATTAAATCATGAGAACACTTACTTACGCTGCAGATTTGTTAGTTCGGATTCAACCATCATCAAAAAAACTTTATACTTCTTTACATCACCGAAAAATCTAAATCTCCAGATTCCTAAATTAAATTTAGTTTTCGATTCTCTTATTAATAAACTAAAAATTAAAAGCAATACTCTGGTCAAAAATCTTTATTTAAATCCGTCCATTATTTCATTTCATAAAAACTATTTCGACCTCGAAGCAGGCGAAGAGATCGAGGTAAAACTAAATTCCCCAATAAAAAACGTTAATGAAATTAAGTTTATGTCTTTAAACAATATAAATCATTAACTTTGATTAATACAATTAATGAAACGCTTTAGTCTAAATATTATTATTTTTCTTTCGATTCCATTTTTCATTAAAGCCCAAACTAATTATGCTCAATATGTAAATCCTTTCATTGGTACAGGCGGCCATGGTCATACTTTTCCGGGTGCAGCCCTTCCATTTGGGATGGTGCAATTGAGTCCGGATACAAGAATTGACGGCAGTTGGGACGGTTGCGGCGGCTATCATTATAGTGATTCTATAATTTATGGGTTTTCACATACACACTTAAGCGGCACAGGCGTTAGCGACTATGGCGACATTTTATTAATGCCAATGTTAGGAGCTCCAAGTATTGATAATAAAATTTATTCTTCCAAATTCAATCATCTGAAAGAAAAAGCAAATGCCGGATTTTATGAAGTAATGCTGGAAGACGATAAAATAAAAGCAGAACTCACGACAACTTTAAGAACCGGCATTCATAAATATACTTTTCCGAAAACAGATAAAGCAAATATTATTTTAGATCTGTTACACCGCGACAAAACTTTGAGTTGCAATCTTAAAATTTTAGATAGTGTAACTGTTTCCGGATTCAGAACAAGTGAAGCATGGGCAAAAGAGCAGCATGTTTATTTTATTATGAAATTCTCGAAGCCTTTTAAGAAAATGGAATATTCCGTAAAAAGAAAATTCCAAACTTCACTTAACGATAAATTAAATGAACAAGCCGATGGTGCTTATTTTGAATTTGATGTTAGCGATGGAGCACCCCTCGTAGTAAAAGTTGGCATCTCATCAACCAATACCGACGGCGCAATGCGAAATCTTGAAGCCGAAGCTAAACATTGGGATTTTGAAAAATATAAAAAAGATGCAGAGTTAACATGGAACAAAGAACTTTCGAAAATTGAAGTAGAGAGTAATGACAAAGACAAGCTTTCTGTTTTTTACACCGCACTCTATCATTGCATGATTCATCCGAGTCTTAATGTGGATGTTGACGGACAATACCGCGGCCGCGATAATACTATTCATACAGCGAAGAATTTTAATTACTATACTGTTTTTTCGTTATGGGATACTTTTAGAGCGTTGCATCCCTTATTTACAATTATTGACCGCAAACGGACTTCCGATTTTATAAATACATTTTTAGCTCAATATAAAGAATCAGGACGTTTGCCGGTTTGGGAACTTTCAAGCAATGAAACTGATTGCATGATCGGTTATCATTCTGTATCGGTGATTTCGGATGCTTTTACAAAAGATATTTTCGGATATGATAGCTTAGCAATTTACAAAGCAATGAAAGCGGCTTCGAATTATACGGGATATGGTGCGCCTGTTTATGCAAAACAAGGTTATTTACAAATTGATGATGAACACGAAAGTGTTTCTAAAACTTTAGAATATGCTTACGACGATTGGTGCATTGCGCAAGTTGCAGAAAGATTAAATATTGAAAAAGATAATATTCAGTACATAAAAAGAGCGCAGTCCTATAAAAATTTATTTGATCCATCCACTGGATTTATGCGTCCTCGTAAAAATGGTAATTGGTTAAGTCCTTTTGATCCCAGTGAAGTCAATAATCATTTTACAGAAGCGAACAGCTGGCAATATTCTTTTTTTGTTCCACATGATATTTATGGATTAATAAAATTACACGGCGGTGATTTAGGATTTGAAAAAAAGTTGGATGAATTATTTAGTACTGAAAGTAAAACAACAGGAAGGGAGCAGGCAGATATTACGGGATTAATAGGGCAATATGCTCATGGTAATGAACCGAGTCATCACATGGCTTATTTATATAATTATATTGGGAAACCGCAAAAAACAATTCAAAAGGTTCATCAAATTTTAAATCAATTTTATAAAAATGCGCCCGATGGTTTAATTGGAAATGAAGATTGCGGCGCAATGAGCGCGTGGTACGTTTTAAGTTCTATGGGAATTTATCAGGTTTGTCCCGGCAAACCGGAATATATTTTGGGTTTGCCTTTATTTGAAAAAATAAAAATTCATTTGGAAAATGGTAAGATCTTTGAGATCGAAACGCCAAAAACTTCCGCAGGAAATGAAACTCCTGAAGTGACAAGCGTCTCCTTAAATACTAAAAGTAATGTCCGGTCTTTTGTTACTTACGACCAAATTTATAATGGCGGAAAATTAGTTTTTAATTTCACGCCTAAAAAAGGAATAAATAATTACGGTCAGAATAAATTAATGAGGCCACTAACCGGAATTGCAGAGAATTTAATTATACCTGTACCGATCATTAAAAGCGAATCCAAATCATTTAAAGGAAAGCAATCCATAAGTTTAGAAAGTGTTGTGAGCGGTACAATTATGTACACACTTGACGGCAGTGAACCTGCAAAAAAATCAAAAATCTACTCAAAGCCATTTATTATTGAAAATACTTGTGTAGTTAAAGCCAGAATTTATTTGGATACAACTAACAGCGAAGTTACAACTGCGCATTTTTACAAAGCACCAAACAATTATAAAATCACTCTGAATTGCAAATACGACAAACAATATACAGCAGGCGGAGACAATGGACTTATTGATGGGATTTACGGTGAAACCAATTGGCGTAAAGGCGAATGGCAGGGTTATCAGAGTCAGGATTTTAATTGTGTAATTGATATGGGTATTTCAAAAAGTATTAGATCGATCAACAGCAACTATTTACAAGATTCACGATCATGGATATTATTTCCAACCGAAATAGAATATTTAATTTCTGATGACGGGAAGAATTTTAAATCTGTCAAGAAAATTGTAAATCCTGTTGCGGCCGACAATTACGAAGTAATGTTAAAAAAATTTAACTACAAATCAGAAAAACCTATTAAGACCCGCTACGTTAAAATTATGGCCAAAAACTTTGGTAAACTTCCTGAAGGGCACCTTGGTATAGGCGGCGATGCCTTTATTTTTATTGATGAAATTGAAATAAAGTAATTTTTATTCCCCAATAAACTCTCGTACTTTTGTAATACAAGATGTCAGGCATAATTCCATATTGCAATAGTTTAACCGAATACAAACGCTTTTTAACCCGCGAAGTTAAAATTGGCGATCTGTTAATTGGCGCGGATCATCCCATTATGATTCAAAGTATGACCACAACAGACTCGATGGATACCAAAGCAACTGTTGAGCAAAGTATACGAATGATAGAAGCCGGCTGCGAATTAGTACGAATTACTGCTCCAAGTTTAAACGAAGCAAAAAATTTAGAGGTCATTAAAAAAGAATTAAAAGCAAGAGGATACAATACGCCTATTTGCGCCGATATACATTTTACACCTAACGCCGCCGAATGGGCCGCGCGGGTTGTAGAAAAAGTCCGCGTGAATCCAGGGAATTACGCCGATAAGAAAAAATTTGAAACTATTGATTATACTGATGAAGGTTACGAAGCAGAATTAGAACGCATTCGCACACGCTTTACGCCTTTGGTGAAAATTTGTAAAGAATACGGAACTGCAATGCGTATTGGAACCAATCACGGCTCCTTAAGCGACCGGATTTTGAGTCGTTACGGAGATACGCCTTTGGGAATGGTGGAAAGTGCTTTTGAATTTTTACGGATCTGTGAAGAGAATAATTATCACAACATAGTTATCTCGATGAAAGCAAGTAATACACAGGTGATGGTGGAGGCCTACCGACTGTTAGTTGCAAAAATGATGGAAACAAACCGTAATTATCCTTTGCATTTGGGAGTGACTGAGGCGGGTGATGGTGAAGACGGAAGAATAAAATCAGCCGTTGGTATTGGAACATTATTAGAAGATGGTTTGGGAGATACTATCCGTGTATCTTTAACTGAAGAGCCGGAATTTGAAATTCCTGTTGCAAAAATTTTAGCAAACAGATATTCAAATAGAAATGATCACAAAGCAATTCCGGAAATAAAATCTGCACTTCCCTATTCTCCTTTTGAATATTCAAGAAGAAAAACAAATGAA
This sequence comes from Bacteroidia bacterium, assembly GCA_035567575.1. Classification (GTDB taxonomy): domain Bacteria; phylum Bacteroidota; class Bacteroidia; order B-17B0; family Aurantibacillaceae; genus JAHEYG01. The sequence goes on along the minus strand of DATMPR010000522.1, from coordinate 6,119 downwards.
GTCATAAATCTTGGCAACCATAATGTACCACGCGTTATTGCTGATTATTCAATAAAGGATGGTATTAAAGCTGCTTCGCTTTTTGCGGTTGGTTATATGTATTCAGTGCCAACCGATAAATGGAATATTACAGATATGGCCGTAGATTATATTTATTTAGGAGATAATATCATTGATTTTGAGATCCCGGGAACTTTAGGTTTAATTTATAATTCCGAAAATTGGAAATATCATAAAGATAAAGACAGAACTTATCCTTTATTTTGCGAAGAAGAATATTTTAAAACTGAAGAAAGATCGGATGAATTAAATTTTGTCGCTGTTGATATTAATTCGTTAACCGAAAATTTTATCACAAAAATTAATAAAGAAAAAAACATTGTTCTTGTTCTCGATACTTTTAACGAACATGCAATGGCTGAACTTCGCCGCATAGTAATTGAATTGGAATTAAAAAAATGTTCTGCTCCAATTATTATAAAACGGAATTATGAAAACTTAAACGAATCACAATTTCAATTATACAGCGCAACAGATATTGGCGGATCATTATTAGATGGTTTTGGAGATGGGGTTTGGATCAAACAAAAAGATTGTGTTTCAACGCAAGTTTGTAATTCAACCTCTTTCGGAATTTTACAGGCAACCCGTACCCGCATCAGCAAAACCGAATATATTTCTTGTCCAAGCTGCGGACGAACTTTATTTGATCTGCAGGAAACAACCCAAAAGATCCGTGAGCGGACACATCATTTAAAAGGAATAAAAATTGGCATCATGGGATGCATTGTAAATGGTCCGGGCGAAATGGCCGATGCCGATTACGGTTATGTTGGTACGGGAACGGATAAAATTTCCCTCTATAAAGGTAAAGAAGTAGTGAAAAAGAATATTACCAGTGAAACTGCTGTTGATGAACTCATTGCCCTCATTAAAGAAAATGGCGATTGGGTAGAGAAAAATTAGGTTTTTTTGTCTATTTCTGATTTAAATCAACCTCTTGTTTTAACCCTCATTTTAGCGTAAATTTGTCACATACTGATGCCTCACAGCATATAATTGTACGCAAGTTTTTACAAGACATGGAAAACAAGAATTTTGAAGATATTTTTGAAGCCAAACTGGCCAAAAATGAGATGGTAGAACCAAAAGATTGGATGCCCGAAAATTACCGTAAGCATTTGATCCGCCAAATATCACAACATGCCCACTCTGAAATTGTCGGGATGTTACCGGAAGGCAATTGGATCACGCGTGCCCCAAGTTTACGTGCTAAAAAAGTTCTTTTAGCAAAAGTACAAGACGAAGGCGGACACGGATTGTATTTATATACAGCAGCAGAAACTTTAGGTACAAGTCGCGATGAATTATTAGAAGCTCTTCACACCGGCAAAGCAAAATATTCTTCCATTTTTAATTACCCTACTTTAACTTGGGCAGACATTGGAGCAATTGGCTGGTTAGTTGATGGTGCCGCTATCATGAATCAGGTTATGTTACAGCGTACATCTTACGGTCCGTACGCAAGGGCAATGGTGCGAATTTGTAAAGAAGAAAGTTTTCATCAGCGCCAGGGTTACGAGATCATGACTCATCTTTCATTCGGAACGAAAGAGCAAAAAGAAATGGCGCAAGATGCATTGAATCGCTGGTGGTATCCAACGCTTATGATGTTTGGTCCGCCGGATGCAGAATCGCCTAATAGTGAAAACGCAATTAAGTGGAGAATTAAGAGAGAAAGCAACGATCAGTTACGTCAGCGTTTTGTAAATCAAACCATGGCGCAGGTTGAATATTTAGGATTAACAGTTCCTGATAAAAATTTAAAATGGAACGAAGAAAAAAAAGGTTATGATTTCAGCGAACCGGATTGGAAAGAATTTAAAAATGTAATTAATGGTAATGGCCCTTGTAATAAAGAACGTTTGGCTTCACGTAATGCATCACATAAAAGTGGTGAATGGGTTCGTGCCGCGGCAATGGCATACGCGAAAAAACATCCTGAAACATATTTAGCAGCTTAATTGCGTTAGTTGGGAGTTCGGAATTGGGGGAAATTGAGAAATAGAAAAATTGTATTATACTTAAGAAAATGAATTGTAAAAGAAATAATTTAATAATAAGAGTAGAAAAATCTACGAACTCCAAACTATTAACTCCGAACTAAACTATGAGCGATTCTCAAGGACCAATATGGGAAGTATTTGTACAAAAAAAATCAGGTCAGCCTTTTGTACATTGCGGAAGCCTTCACGCTTTTGATAAAGAAATGGCATTGCAAAATGCACGTGATCTATATACACGCCGTAACGAAGGCATGGCGCTTTGGGTTGTACCATCTGCAGCAATTACAGCAAGCAGCCCGGAAGACATGGGTTCGTTTTTTGAGCCTGCAAATGATAAAGTTTACCGTCATCCAACTTTTTATCAAATCCCCGATGCAATCGGACATATGTAATTAAAAAGACAAAAGAGACTTTTTGACTAAAGGGACTAAAGAGACAAATAGAAAATGACTTCACAAGAAATACTTTTTACATACACATTACGTTTAGCAGATAATGCTTTAGTACTTGGTCAAAGATTAAGTGAATGGACCGGTCATGGTCCGTTTTTAGAAGAGGATCTAGCTTTAACGAATATTGCGCTTGATACTTTTGGAACTGCAACTTCTTTATTGGAATATGCAGCTAAAGTTGAAGACAAAGGGCGCGACGCTGACGCGATTGCATACAGAAGAAATGAAAGAGAATTTTGTAATATTTTATTAGTTGAGCAAGCGAACGGAGATTACGCAAAAACCATTTTGCGACAAGTTTTTGTAGATGCTTTTAATATTTTATTATATACTGAATTATCTAAAAGTAAGGATGAAACTTTAGCGGGCATTGCACAAAAAGCAATTAAAGAAGTTACATATCATTACCGTCACACTTCTTCATGGGTAATTCGTTTTGGTGATGGTACTGAAGAAAGTCATAATAAAATACAAGATGCTTTAAATGAATTATGGCGTTTTACAGGTGAGATGTTTGAAATGGATGAGATAGAAGAAACTTTAGCAAAACAAGGAATTGCTATTGATGCAAAAGCATTTCAAGCTAAATGGGAAAAACAAATTGATGAATTATTAACAAAAGCAACTCTTAAAAAACCGGAAACTGTTTTTATGCAAACCGGCGGAAGAAAAGGTTTACATACCGAACATTTAGGTTTTATGCTTTCTGAAATGCAAACTCTGCCGCGTATGTTACCAGATGCTAAGTGGTAATTTGACGATTGTTTTCTGAATAAAAAATCCGCAACACCTTGAAAGAAATAAAATGAGTTTTAAAGAATCCTGGAAAAAATATTCACCTTATTTCGTTGACTTCTGGCAATATCTTGTAATAATTGTAATTATGATAATTGCCGCCATTTTTATTTTATAATATATTCTCTTTCCTCTGTAACTCTGTTTATCTGTGTTGAAAAAATGACTCTAACTAAAGAAAATATCTTAAAATTAATTTCAGTAATTCCTGATCCGGAAATTCCTGTAATTACCATTGCAGAGCTTGGTGTCATTCGTGATGTTATTATTGATAAAGAAAATGTAGAAATAAAAATTACGCCAACTTACAGTGGTTGTCCGGCCATGCAGAGGATGGAAAATGATATCAAGGAAATTTTAAATAAAAACGGAATTACAAATCTTAAAATCACAACTATTTATTCTCCGGCATGGACCACCGACTGGATCCCTGAAGAAGCAAAAGAAAAATTAAGAAAATATGGCATTGCTCCGCCTGAAAAAACAACTGAAGATAAAAGCTGGCTCACCGGTAAAAGTAAAATTGTTTTATGTCCAAGATGCAGATCAAAAAGCACAAAATTAATTTCTCAGTTCGGAAGTACAGCTTGCAAAGCTCTTTATCAATGCCAGGATTGCTTAGAGCCATTTGATTATTTTAAGTGTATTTAAACCTTCCGCTTCGGATTGTCCACCAAAAAAGCTTTCCATCCGGTATAAGATTTACCGGCAGCTTTTAAATTACTATTCTGGAAAAAATGACACATGGCTGCGCCCAATGCATCTGTTGCATCTAAATGTTGAGATGTGTTTTTGAATTTTAATAATTGCTGCAGCATGGCTGCGACTTGTTCTTTACTCGCATTACCATTTCCGGTAATACTCATTTTTATTTTTTTGGGAGAGTATTCTGCAATCGGAATATTTTTACTTAACGCTGCTGCAATTGCTACACCTTGTGCCCTACCTAATTTCAGCATACTCTGAACATTCTTCCCAAAAAACGGAGCTTCAATGGCTAATTCATCAGGTTTATATTCTTCAATAATTGCAATGGTACGCTCAAATATTTTTTTTAACCGATCAGCATGTTCATCATATTTATCTAATTTAATAATTCCTGTACTTAGCAATTCAGGGTTGGTACCCTTAATATGAATAAGGCCATACCCCATAATAACCGTTCCCGGGTCAATACCTAATATTATTCTGTCTGTGGCCATTTGCTAATTATACCGTAAATTTAGACGAATAAATTATCAATTGCTCAGTAGCTATAAAAATATAATAACATGGCTGGTTAAGATCTTAATAGGACTCGTCAGTTTCGTTATTATTTACTGGCGATTGAAAGATGATCTTACATCTGATAAATTACAGCATATTCAAAACAGTTTTTCTACTCTTACGGCCTACTGCCTCCTCTTTTCCTGTCTTTTATTAGTTCCGTTAAACTGGGGAATTGAAAGTTATAAATGGAAATTAATTACGACTCCGGTTGAAGAAATACCTTTTAGCAAAGCCGTTAAATCAGTTTTAGCAGGATTATGTGTCGGAAATTTAGCGCCGGGAAGAGCAACCGAGTTCGTAGCAAAAGTTTTATTTTTTAGATCGGAAAACCGTGGCACAATTACACTTCTACATTTTGTAAATGGTTTATTTCAACTTTCCATTACCATTGTTCTTGGATTAATTGCGCTTTTATCGAAATACAATTTAAGTAACGACATAAGTTCGACACAATTTTTATTGATTGGTATTTCCTGCATGTTATTACTTTCTCTTTTCATTTTATTTGTTTTTAAATTTAATATGTTGCAGAAATGGATCTTTAGTCTGTTTAAAAAATCATTGGGAGAAAGAACAATGCCTTACAAGTTCAAAAAAGAATCGATTTTACGTCTGGTTTTTTTTTCGTTTATCCGCTATCTTGTTTTTACTACTCAGTTTGTGCTTATCTTAAAAATATTTTACACAGGAAGTTTGAACTCTTCTATTCTTGCTTCGGTTTGTGTTTATTTTTTACTCACCACTATTTTGCCTATGATAAGTTTTATTGAACCCGCCATCCGAGCTGCTGTTGCATTATTGGTTTTTGGCGGACTCGAAATAAGTGAGATCTCATTGGTAACAACTGCCATACTGGTTTGGTTAATTAATATTGTGATCCCAAGTGTTATTGGTTACTATATTATTGTGATAGAAAAATTTGATGCCGATAGCTATCGGGACAGTTTGTTTAAAAAATGATGTTGGCACTTAAAATAATCGGCATATTAAGTTTACTCATTTACACTGTTTATTTAGTGTACGGCTTAACTGGTTTTAATAAAACTAAAATATTTGAATTAAATGGATCTCATGTTAACACAACCAGAACCTGCATTATTATTTGCGCGCGTAACGAGGAAAATAATCTTGAAAAATGTTTATATTCTATCTTTGGACAAAATTTTGATCTTAATTTACTCGAAATAATTTTAGTTAACGATGGCTCCACTGATAATACACTTTCTTTTGCCCAAAAAACTTTAGCCAATTTTAAAAGCTCATATCAGATCATAAATAATACCGAAACTCTTGGTAAAAAAACTTGCATTACTTCAGCCATTGAAATCTGTAATGCTGATTTAATTATTACCCGCGATGCCGACACGTTTACCCAAAACCCCAACTGGTTAAAAACAATTGTTTCATATCATGAGGAAACACAAAAACAATTTATTATTTGTCCGCTTGAGATCGGAAACAAAAACGGATTTCTAAATCAACTCCAGTTTTTCGAAAATAACGCGCTTGCCATTTTAACCGGCGGATTCGCGTTTTA
>DATMPR010000521.1:0-3260 GCA_035567575.1 Bacteroidia bacterium | reverse complement strand
AATACTGCTGAAACTTCCTGCGCCTATAATTGCTGCAATACCGAAGAACGTTAAATCTCGTACACTTAAAACTTTATTGAGCGAACCATGTGGTGATTCCTCTGAATTAATGTGGTCAACCGATTTTTTACGCAAGAGCTTCATCAAAAACAATAAGTTTTAAAGATAAAAGATAATTTCTATTTTGCCTCTCTGTTTTTGAAGAAATTACTCAATTTTTCACTGTCCTTTATAGTACTGCTTAACAGTGCAGTTAGCAATATAAAGGGGATAACCAGCGACCTGTATCTCTCAATAGCGCCCAAATTTGGCGACGTGATACCAATAAGAACCATTACCACAAGGGTTAAACTTAAAAAATAAATATACCAGATGTTTTTGAATCCAAGCTTAAAACCATTGTATAAAAACAAAAGTAACGACAAGATAATTAATAAGTTTTCGAAAGAGGATACCAGATCCATAACATTTCTTGCATCAACAAAAAATGGCTTAGCTGTTGTTATATAAATGGCGAAAGGAATTGCTTTTAAAAAAGAGATCCATGTATTATCTAAAATAGGAGGCTTAATTGTTGAGTATGACTTCGGAATTACGTAAGTTAAAGCATAATTACTTATAGTATCTAAGTTGCTTTTTACAAAGATCGTATCCTTAATGTGAGTGTTTTCATTATACCAATAAGCCGCGCCAAACTTTATGCTTGCTCTGATTTCTTTTTTTGAAGAATCGATCCGGACCAATTTATAATCATAGGGCACGCGAACAAATCTATCAGGGCTCGCCAAAAAAATACCGCCGGTAGATACATCCAAAAAATCACGCTGACGCTGGGATAATACTGTTACAATGTCTTTTTGGAATAATTCCTTCATTGACCAATTGCCAATAAAAAAAATTCCTAAAAAAGCGATCAGGAATTTTGTAACAATGGCTTTCTTAGAAGTTCCAACAATACTAAAAAATAAAAGTGTTATAACACAAAGCGGAATCATTAAATATTGTTTGTACAGAACGCACATCACAATGCCAACAAAAAACATAATTAAATTTTTGACCGAAGAATTTTTATCGAGGATAACTCTTTTACATGATACTAATACAAGCCCGATCAAAAAAAGTGCCGGGCCTTCCTTTAGAATACCGGCTGTCCAAAACCAAACCCCCGGAAATAAGATCCAGATCAGGAAAAAATAAATTTCTTTATCCTTAAACAAATTTTTGAAAGTTTTATAGACCCAATTTATCCCAATGAAAGAAAGCAGACAACTAAACAGTGCATGCACAAAATAATTACCGAACGAAATAAAATGTATTAAGGCATGAAACCTTAAAAGCGGGCGCGCATCATTATAAAAAAATCCACCCGGTGTTTTATCCCAGGTTGTTGTTGGTTCCAAAAAATTTCTAAATATGTAAGAGCCTTCCGAATCGTCCTGAAAACCAAACATCAGTTTTATAAATTCTCCAAAATTAGATTTCGCAATGTCGTGAATGACTTTTGAGTCGCGGTAAAAATTACCGGAATCTAAATAAAATATGCCGCCATACAGTTTTGTATATATTAGATAAAATGCAACTAATGCCGAAGATTTAATTAAAAATACTGTAAGAAAAAATTTTGAATTTAGTACATCGTCTTTAAAAATGCCAAAAAAAGATGCCTTATAAATTAAAACACAAATAACTAAAAAGTATATTGTAAATATGATCACTTAATTACTATCAACTATTACAATGTTTTTATTTTTTGAATCGAAAGCAAAACGGGTAATTTTTTTTACTCCGGCTGAAGCGAAATCAAATAATACATTCCATGTTTTTGTGATCGGAAAATATTGCAGCAATTGTGCTCCTTCTGCTTTTATCAAACCTAGAGTTCCGTGCCACACAAAGTCTTCGCTCTTGCTTTTATGAACGGCAAATTCATCACTGCGGCGGATAACAGCGTTATAAATTCTGTATTGGATCTGCACTGAATCTTTTATGCCGTACATAAACTCATTTCCTTTTACTTTTTTAAAAGCTCGGCTCGGATGATCACAGATCCATTTATCGGCTTTTCCTGTTTCAATAAACATTCTTAGCGAATGTGGTTCGGTTAATTTATAATACAAAAGTGTATCATTGCTTAACCATGAATAATATCCGATAGAATCGATCTCCTTGTTGTAACATTTGTTTACAGTTCCATCCAGATTATATAACCATAAACGTTGTGTTGAATCCGCTTCAACTACAACACATGAAATGTTTTTAGCATCGGGTGTGTAAGCAGGAGAGTATTCGCTTTCTTTTGTTTTGGTTAACTGAAAGGATTGTTCTTTTCCCAGATCATAACGATACACATCCGCCTGTTTATCTTCGCGGATACTTACATATAAAATATTTTTGTTATCGGGAGTAAAACTCGGCTGACTATCGTAACCTTTTCGGGAAGTAATATTTTTACCCTCTCCTAATTTTAATTTTTTGTCTTCTGTTTTAATTTTAAAAAGCCATAGATCTGTGTCCGGCAATTGCGCTGACACTTCGGCTACGTTCAGTGTGACAAAGAGAAATATTTTAAGCAGATTCAACATTCCATCTCCTAATTAAAAACTTAAATACTTTATAAAAAACAAGTCCCCATAAAATACCATCTAAAGTTCCAAAGAAAATATCGCTTGGATAATGCACACCCAAATACATTCGGCTATATTCAATTACTAGTGGAACTAAAAAAATAAAATAGCGATAACGGTTCTTTAATCGGGTCAATAACAAGAATAAAAAAAGTGCAACACCTGTATTGTTTGATGAATGTCCTGAAAAAAAACCAAATTGCCCGCCCCGGTAATGATTTACGAGATGTATTTTATCCATTATTTCTAAATTATGCGTTGGCCTGTAACGTTCAACAGAATGTTTAACAAGTTCAGTTGATCTATCGCAAAATAAAATAATAAAAGCGACACACAATACGGCGGTTCCAACAAATTTGATTCCTTTTTGTTTATAAAAATACCAAAGTATAAATAACCATAAAGGAATGAAGATCCAGCCTGCGGATGCTTGCCAAAATATGGTATCCAATACAGGATGGTTTGCGCCGTTAATGACTAAAAGAATAGTTCTGTCAATATTCTCGAGCGTTTCAAACATTAGCGGTTACGCTTCTTTTTTTTGTTCGACTTATTTTGTTTTCCGTGATGATTTTGTTTCTCCTGATTGTATTTTTTTCTCTCATGTCTTTGTTTGCTTCCTCCACCGGATTTTTC
>DATMPR010000520.1:0-3693 GCA_035567575.1 Bacteroidia bacterium | reverse complement strand
AAGGATTAGCAGATATTGTACAAGGCAATAACATTCATGGTTTTGAGGCAGGCGCTTTTGCAAAATTAAAGTTAGGTGCTTTTTATGTTAAACCAACGGCTATGTATGATTTTACCAGCGGGAATGTAAACAGTAATACAACTACAAACGGAAATTTTACAATGCACAGAATAGAAACACCTTTATTATTTGGTTTAAGAATTTTAAAACCAATTAGTATAGAAGCAGGACCGGTTTATAATTATGTTATCGCAACGAACTATCAGTTCAACGATAATGTAACAAGCATTTCGCAATGCAGCGGACTTGGTTACCGTGCAGGTGTTGCAATTGAGATAAATAGATTATTGATTAATGCCAGTTACAGCGGTGTTACTATTAACTCTAATGGATTAAACAGCGCTTCTTTTAAAGAACCTTATAAACTTACTTTTGGTTTAGGTATCAAACTTGGAAAATTGGAAGACTAATAATCAGAAATGTTTTCCGCGTGAATTTTATTTCTTCTCTTCATTTTCATTCTTAAAATATTTTTTAAACAAAAAGTTGTGTTTCAACGCTTCACTTTCCCTATCTAGATTTTTAGTGCCGGCTTTAATGTCGCGCATGCTTTCCTTCAGATTCTTGGCAAAAACTGAATCCGTTATTAAAGTGCCGAGAGCTCCCTTTCCTTTATTTATCTTGTCGGTTATATCTGACAGATTATTTGTAATATTAACCAAATGATCATTAGTAGATTTTAATTTACGTTGAACATCATCAACATCAATTGGAGGGTATGTTTTAAGAATATCGTTCTCTTCAACACTCTTAGCCTGGTTATTCCCATTCCTAATGCTTACTATCTTATTTCCTAATAGACCATCAGTGATTATATTTGCGATCGCATTCTTTTTAATGAATGGTTTCATTTCCTCTTCAAGATTCATAACAACATTCAGAGCAGAATCATTTAACATGGTTATTTTTTTAACCGTGCCAATGTTGATCCCTCTGAATCTTACAGCATCACCTATCTGGAGGCCATTAACATCACTAAAAGAAGCCGCTACATGAAAGGTAGAACTGAACATGTTTTTTTTTGATCCGATCAAATACACTGCTGTGATCAATAGAATTAATCCTATCGTTACAAATAATCCCAACCAAAAAGTTTTACGCATTTCAGGATCTATCTTTAAATTTTTTCTCATTCGAAAAAAGATTTTATTTTTTTATCTTTAGATCTTGACAATTCCTGGTAAGTTCCTTTCGCATAAATATTTCCGTCGATTAGCACCATCATTTCGGTAGCCGTTAATTTAGCGCACTTCATGTCGTGAGTTATAATAATAGAAGCGCTATTATATTTTTTTTGCATATCCACCATGAGTTCGCTTATTTCTTCGGCCGTGATGGGATCTAATCCTGTTGTCGGCTCGTCATACAACATAATTTCAGGATTTACCATAAGGCAGCGTGCAAGACCGATTCTTTTTCTCATCCCACCCGAAAGTTCAGATGGCATCATATCTGCTGTATTAGCCAAACCTACATTGGTTAATGCTTCCTTTACGCGTTTGTCAATTTCCGACCGCCCTTCTTTTTTTATGTTTCTTCTCAATGGAAATTCCAGATTTTTTCTTACTGTCATCGAATCGTATAAAGCATTGCTTTGAAAAAGGAAACCTATTTTTTCCCTTATCCCGTCTAATTCACGGTGCTCAAGGTTTGTAATTGATTTTCCAAAAATTTTTATTTCTCCGGAGTCTGGCCGTAATAAACCTACAACACATTTAATAAGAACCGATTTTCCGCTTCCGGATTTTCCAAGAACAACTATATTTTCTCCCTTATTCAATATGAGAGAAATATCTTTCAATACTTTTGTATCCTTGAAATTCTTTTTCAAATGATCTATCTCTAATACCCGAGATCTGTTTGCGGTATCTTGTTTATCAGGATTCATTGGTTCCCGTATGCATTCGTTAACTGTACAGCAATGAGGTCAATAACAAAGATCAATAAAGAAGAAATAACTACGGCTGCATTGGCAGATCTTCCAACACCTTCAGTTCCTTTTTTTGAATTATATCCTTCGTAACAACTTATTAAACCAATTGTAAAGCCAAATAAAAATGATTTTATAAGAGAAGGAACAACATCAAGGAAAACAAGTTTCTGAAATACCTGGTTAAAAAAAAGAGAAAGGCTTATTTCGCCTTTTATATTAGCAGCCATAAAAGATCCTAATAAAGAAAGTGAATCAGCAAATAATACCAAAACCGGGATCATTATTGTTGTTGCTAATATTCTTGTTACAGCAACAAACTTAAACGGGTTTGTTCCTGAAACTTCCATGGCATCAATTTGCTCCGTTACTCTCATAGAACCAAGTTCCGCTCCAATATTCGATCCTACTTTCCCTGCACACATCAGAGCAGTTACAACAGGACCGATCTCCCTTACAATTCCAACTGAAGCCATTGCGGGTAACCATGATCCCGCACCAAACTGTACAAGAGTTGGCCGTGATTGTAATGTTACAACAAGTCCCATAATAAAAGCTGTTACACCAACAAGCGGAAGAGATTTACATCCGACATTGTAACACTGCAAAAGAAATTCTTTAAATTCATAAGGCGGAGCAAAAACTTCTTTAAAAAACCGAATGGCAAACCGTGAAACTTCTCCTGTTTCAATAATGAAATTTTGAAAATAAGAACGAACCGTCATTTTATTAAATAAGAATTAACATTTCTCCTTTACATATTTACCCGGTGCATTTTCAATTGGTTTATATTTATTATTACCTGTATATTTTGATGCAGGTATTTGTTTGCCGGAAATTTTTTTCAGCTTTTCGCTAAAGGGTATCCACCAGCTTCCTTCTTTGTAAGAAGCAGTATTTTGCCACTTATCAAATCCGTAACCTAATTTGCCGTTTAAATAATAACCATATTTATTTTTAGAAGGCGGATTCGCAACTCCCATTACATGTCCTGATCCGCCAAGAATAAATTCTACCGGTCCGCTAACCAATTCGGTTGTTGTAAATGCTGTTGCCGGCGGAGAGATATAATCTTCTTTCATACCAATAACAAATACAGGAGCTTCTATTTTCCCAATATCGATTGGAGTATCAACGATCCGCAATGCATTTTTTCTGCTCAATTTATTTTCTAATATCATTTTCCGCATGTAATAAACATACATACCCGCAGGCAAATTAGTATTATCGTTGGTCCAATAAATAACATCAACCGAAGGAGGCGTTTCTCCTTTCAGATAATTATTTATCGCATAATACCAGATCATATCTTTTACTCTTATAAGATTAAACGCCCGTTCCATATCATGGCCATGCATCACGTCATCTTTCAATAATTCTCCGTGCTCCAATTTTGTTACTAAAGCTTCATTAATAACATCACCCATCGGACCTATATCCGAAAAGTCGACCATGGAAGCTAAAAAGGTTATTGAATTAATAATATCTATTTTTTTCGCTGCTAAAATTGAACCGGCAATACTTAAAAGCGTTCCACCTAAACAATAACCCAAAACATTTATTTTTTCTGCCTGTGAAATTTCTTTTGTAATTTCTATTGCCTTTAAAGCTCCCTTTTCAACATAATCTTCAAAAGACAAGTGTCCCATACCAGGCATCGGATTTTTCCATGAGATAACATAAACCATTAAGCCTTGATCGAC
>DATMPR010000519.1:0-4699 GCA_035567575.1 Bacteroidia bacterium | reverse complement strand
AGTAATATCAATGCCATTAAAATTTTTTTTATCCCACCAATCAAACTCTTCAATATTTTTTTCATCAACTCCCCAACGTATTAAGTGACGTTTAACGCCCAATGCTACATAATAGCGTTTGGTTTTTGATTTCAACCTCTTAATACTTTCGTAATCCAGGTGATCATAATGGTCATGCGTTAGCACCATCAGATCTATTTCCGGCAGATCATCAATAAGTTTTAACGAATTATCCGAAAAGCGTTTGGTTTTTTTTGGAGCAATAGGTGACGCATCACCGCCAAGCATGGGATCAATTAAAATAGTTTGGTTATTCAATCGCATCAGTATCACTGAATGTCCATGCCAAATAAATTTTGCTTTCTCCGATACTTTCAGAAAATTAGATTTATCGAATGAGGCGATTGGAATGCGTGATTTTGGATTGCCTTCCCTATGACCCTTTATCTGCTTACATAAAATACCGGGAATTAGTTTCCAATCAACTCCGGTTTGAGTTTTGGTTAAGTTTTTAAATGAGCCATCCTCCCAGTTCGGTGATAACTGGTAAACAGATTTCCATTGCGCTGATATTTTTCCGCCGAATTGTTTTGAAGACATTTTTTTTATTCTGCCATATAATACAAAACTACTATTTTTTAAGCACTCTAACTCAGAGTAAAAGTGGCCTTTACAGCAAATGAAATATGGCCTTTACAGCAAATAGATTATGGTACTAAATACTTAGATTTGTATTAAAACCCTCAATGGATATTTTAAAACTAAGCACAGAATGGGCCAAAGCAGAGGTCTTTTCGGCAAAGATCGTTTGGATATTTAGTATTATTGAAATCTTCGCTGCGGTCGGATTTCTCTATTTTGGTAAAACAGGAATGGCTAAGGCCTTTTTCTGGCCGCTTTTAATCATGGGGCTTTTTTTGGTTGCTGTCGGAGCCGGACTATACTTCACAAACAATCCAAGGGTTGAGCAATTCGAAAAACAATGCCAAAGCAATTCTGCTACCTTTATTCAAAGCGAAATTCAAAGAACAACTAAATCAAAAGGAGAAATGGTAAATGTACTCAGAATTTTACCTGCGATCATTCTTGTTATGGCAATAGTACTTTTGCTTATGTCTGCGCCACTTTGGAGAGCCATTGCCATTAGTATAGCAATAAATGCGGCCTTCCTCATGATCGTTGATAGCAATACCGAAGCAAGAAACAATAGTTACAATTCACAGCTTATTACTTCAACAAAATGAAGTCGGTCATCCAAGTATTAGGAGATGCTTTTGTTTACTCGTGTACGTTTGATAAAGCATTTACGTATGAGCAATTTATTGCAGAGCATATTCTTGCTTATCAAATAGAAGGTCAAACACAGATATTTCATCAAGGCGGAGAGATCATGTTGAAAGCCGGTCAATTAATTCTTGCTCATAGAAATCAGTTCGCAAAAAGCAGCAAGATTCCCGGTAAAAACAAAAAGTACGAAGCATTTTCAGTTATACTTACTACTGAACGATTAAGAAAATTTGCATTGGAAAATGATCTTTCGTTGCATAACAATTATCGTGGAAAAAGAAATATAGTGTTTAAACCAAATAACTTATTGAAGGCTTACTTTCAATCTATAATGCCGTATGTAGACGAATGGAAGAGAGTCAGCACGAAATTAGCTTCAATGAAGGTGAATGAATCCATTGAATTATTGCTGCAACAGCAGCCGGAACTTAAATCTTTCCTTTTTGATTTTAGCAATCCCAATAAAACTGATCTCGAAGAATTCATGTTGAAGAACTTTCACTACAATGTGTCATTGGAACATTTCGCCAAGTTATCAGGCCGGAGCCTTACAAGTTTCAAGCGTGATTTTGCTGCCATCTTTAAATCACCGCCATCCAACTGGCTTAAAAACAAACGTCTCTCTGAGGCATACTACCTTTTGAAGAAAAAAAATAAAAAGCCTCAGGATATTTATCTCGACCTTGGCTTTGAAAATCTTTCACATTTCTATACAGCTTTCAAAAACAAGTACGGAACAACACCTGCAAAAATTTAATAACCTATATGGGAAGAAGGTTGAGTAAAAGCTTATTTAGCTACTACTATTTTCAATTGTGTTTTGTATTCCGGATGAGTTTTCAGGTAATCTTTAACGAAGGGGCAATAAACTGTAACTTTTAATTTATTTTCTACTGCATACTCTAAAGCAAACTTAGCGAGAGAAGAAGAAACACCTTTGCCCCGCATGGATACCGGAGCAAAGGTGTGTATAATAACTAAATTATCGTGGTGTAGTTTATACTCCAGGTAAGCAACCTCGCCGTTCAGTTCTGTTTCAAAACGGCTGAGTTGCTTGTTATTAATTATCTTTAAATTAACCATACTTTTTTCAAAAATATGATTTTTAAGATTGTTTAGCGAGTTGAATTTCACAATTGATCCAAACATCTTCACTTACTAATACGCCTCCGGTTTCAAGTGCGGCATTCCAGTTAAGACCCCAGTCTTTGCGATTTATTTTACCGTTAATATTGAATACAGCTTTTTCATTTCCCCAAGGATCTTTTACTACTCCGCCAAATTCAACTTGTAATTTTACCTGCTTCTTAATTCCTTTAATGGTTAGATCACCATAAAGGCTGTAGCTTCCATCGTTATCCACTTTTTCATAGGTGTTGCCGACAAAATTTATTTCTTTGAAGTTTTCTACGTCAAAAAAATCTGCGCTTTTCAAGTGGCCATCTCTTTTTTCATCACCGGTGCTAATTGATGCCGGGTTTAACCAGAAGTCTATTTCCGCAGTCATGAAATCATCACCTGTAGTTACAATGTTTGCCTCATACTCTTTAAACGATCCGCGAACGTTAGTAAACATAAGATGTTTTACTTTAAAACCGATCTCGCTGTGCATAGGATCAATGCCCCATTTTGTTTTTACTTTTTCAGTTGTTTCCATTTTTTATTTGCTTTAAGTTGTTTTTTATTGATTGAATTTTTGTTTCAAGCTCTTTTTTCAAATCTTCATTTGTGACGCCGGTGAGAATATTGAAATTCTTACTGAAACCGGGTAGGGAAAATGTTTCTAAAACATTGCCACCACTATATAGCATTCGCTTTTTGGCAATATCAAGAACACTTGCGCCTCCACGGCCACCGTTTGAAGCAGCCATCAGCAACATGGGTTTGTTGCCGAATACCGGGCGTTCTTTGATTCGGGAAACCCAGTCAAAAATATTCTTGAATGCCACCGAATAGTTACCGTTGTGTTCTGCAAGGGAGATGATGAGGAAATCGCTTTCGTCAATTTTCTGTGCAAAATCATGTGCCAATTGAGGAATGTCCGTTTTCAATTCTCTATCATGACTATATATCGGCATTTCATAATCATTTAAGTCTAAAATTTTTACTTCATCATCAAGAAAATAGGAAGCCGTATGCACTATCAGTTTTTTATTGATAGAAACAGAACTGTTGCTGCCTGCGAATGCCAGTATTTTCATATTTGATTTTTATTGAGGTAAAGTTTCTTTTCCTATCATTGGCATGTACTTTTCACGATTTTCAATTATTACCCAAAGGTTTATTCCCATTAATATAATTGCCATTGGTAATCCTGATGGTGCATTTATCGCGTGAGTTAAAAGTATTCCGATATTAATAGGGAAAATAATTATTGCACCAAGCGCCCTGTACTTATTGGTGATGAAAAGGACTCCGCCTACAATTTCTGCAATTGCTATAAGAGGGAAGAGCCAGCCAATTGTCATAAAGGCCCCAAATAATTTCATCATGTTTTCGGGCATGTCCTTAGGCATGGGCATGTAATTAAAAAATTTGTTAAGTCCTGAGTTAATGTACATCAGTCCAAAAAGGAGGCTTACACCAAATAGAATTTTCTTTTTCATAGGTTTTGTTTTTTAGGTTTATATTTATTTGTGATTACTTGTTTTCTCGTATTTTATTTCTCCGTATTTCCCGTTATAAAAATCATTGTAGGCCTGTGAGATCTCATGTTCGGTATTCATTACGAAGGGGCCGGCAGCTACAATGGGTTCAGTATATGGTTCTCCACCGAAAAGAATAATGTCAGCGGTTTCATCGGTTTTATTTTGAATATCTATTGTTCCTTGTCCGTTATCGAAGCCAACAAGTTCATTAGCCACATTTTCATTATCATTTATAGCGACTTTGCCTAAAGCGATCAGTGCAGCGTATTCCTGATCTTTATCGGTTTCAAGTATGAAACTTTTTCCTGCTTCCAAATGAATGTGAAAAATAAATTGCTTTAGGTATGCGGGAATTTTTGAAGTGAGACCTTCATATTCACCCGCCACAACTTTTATCCAGCCTGTGTTGTCTGCAAATTTTTTTACAGGAATCTCGCTTGCTTGAACGGGAATATATTGTGGCGGCTCTGCTTTATTTTTAGCAGGGAGATTTACCCAGAACTGGAATCCGTGTGTAATATGATCGTTAGTTTCGGGATCAACATTTACAACTTCATCGTGAATGATACCGTTACCGGCTTTCATCCATTGGGCACCTCCTGAACGGACAATTGCATGATGGCCTCTGCTGTCGTTGTGGTCGCCTTCACCTTTAAGTAAATAAGTTAATGTGGCGATACCCCTGTGAGGATGCGCGCCGGTACCGTTTACTGTTTTTCGTTCTTCATCCGGTGAATGTTTTATTGGAACTATGTGATCGAGAA
>DATMPR010000518.1:0-2129 GCA_035567575.1 Bacteroidia bacterium | reverse complement strand
AGACAGGATTAAAATTATACCCTAATACATTAAGATTAGTAAGCAGCATAATTTTTCCGCTAGTATTATTTACACCATTTTGTTTCAGATATTCTATAATATGTTGTTTGGTTGTTTTTGTTTTATCGGGATTATCAATTGGGAGTTGTAAATGCTCTTTGTCGCGAAAACTAAAAAAATTAAATTTATTGTGACTGAATAAAAATAATTTCTTCTTCAGCATTTTAATCTCATCCAGATCAATATAAAACATAAAAACATTATAATGGAACCTGTGTTTTTTAGGTGCCAAACGATTATGCATTACCAATGCTTTATATAAACATGAGTTCATATACGAATACGAATAAAACGAATTTACGAATCTGGATTTGCTAGTCATTACTTTCAATATTAACAATCCGTTTAGAAATAACCCCGGTTGGTGAAAAGTTGATAAGAAGGGCTAATTGAAGTTTGGCGGTTTGAAGATACTGCTTTACCTGATCTATATTCCCTTTTGAAAAGTTATTGTTTTTCTTCAGTTCCACAATTATTTTATCTTCTATAAGAAAATCGAAATATTGCTTACCAATAACTTCACCTTTAAATTTAAGCGGAGTATAAACTTGTTCTTTAAAAGTTAATCCGGATTTTTTCAACTCAACTGCCATAGCCCTTTGATAGAATTTTTCTGCATGCCCAAACCCTAACTCATTATACACTTCAAAAGCACATCCTGTTATTTTATACCTTAATTCAGGATAAACCAGATCCTTCTTCTTTAACATTTCTTTCATTTACCAAAAGTAATAATTTTTACATATAAAAATAGGCGGCTACGATTCGTATATTCGTACAGATTCGTATTCGTAGATTAAAGTAATTTAGAAAGCACCACGGCACTTTTATAAGCATCCTCATGAAAACCATATTTAAAATAGCTTCCGCAAAAATAAAGCGGTCCGGTTTGATTTAATTTATGAAGTTCATCCTGTGCTTTTTTAGCTGCAACATCAAACAAAGGATGTTCGTAATTAATTTTTTTAATGATTTTAGCATTGTCAATCGTTCCTTCGAGCGCATTTATCGAGACAAAATAATTTTTCTTTTTTGAAACGCCTTGCAGACTATTCATCCAGTAAATAGTGGTAGGAATTAATTTTCCGTTACTCTCCTCTATTCTGTAATTCCAACTGCTCCAGGTTTTTTTAGTTTTTGGCATGATGGATTCGTCGGTGTGAATAGTAGCAATATTTTTTTCGTATTTGAATGGTGACAATAAACGTTTTTCATCTGAAGTTGGATTTTCCATTAACCTCAACGTTTCATCTGCGTGCGAAGCAAATATCACTTTATCAAATTCGTGTGATTTTTCATCCTTAGTAGTGACAATTGCTTTATTATTTTCACGTTTTACTTTTACAACACCATTATTAATTTGAATTCTATCTTTAAAAGGAGCAATCAATATTTTTTTGTAGGATTCGCTGCCGTTTTCTAAAGTGTACCATTGGTGTTGCGTGTCTAATCCTAAAAAGCCATGATTTTTAAAAAATTCAATTAATGTTATGACAGGAAAGTCAAGCATTTTTTCGATTGGCGTGCTCCATACAGCAGAACTCATAGGAATTAAATATTTCCATAACATATCTTCACCAAAACCAAATTCAGTAATGAATTTTTGTAAGGAATAGTCTGCATATTTCGGATCATCCATTACCTCAACACTAATTTTATTGAAGTGTGAGATCTGCATCAGCATTTTAATATATTTTATGTTGAAAATATTTTTCCGCTGTGCAAACAAACCATTTATTCCCGAACCGCAATATTCTAATCCGGTTGGTACGTGCTGCACACTAAACGACATATCCGTTTTTTTAATAGGCGCTTTAATCTCATCAAATAGCTTGCACAGATTGGGATAAGTCTGAAAATTAAAAACCATAAAACCTGTATCCATATAAACAGGCATGCCATCTTCATCAACAGTTACCGTATTAGTATGTCCGCCAATGTAATTGTCCTTCTCGAAAATAGTAACGTCATATTTTTTCTGAAGATGATAAGCGCATCCCATTCCGGCAATTCCTGTTCCTATGATAGCGAGTTTTTGCATTTCGTTTTTTCAACACAGAGCTCTGTGC
>DATMPR010000517.1:0-8657 GCA_035567575.1 Bacteroidia bacterium | reverse complement strand
CCATCAGTTTTTACAAGTTGAATTCCGGAAACATATAACTGCGAAATATCAAAGGATATTTTTCTACCACCTGTCATTGTGTAGGTTTGAGTAACATAAGTATTCACTTCATTTGTATCCGCATTAGTATGAAAGTGAAGCATAACAGTTCCGTTATTTGGATTAGATGGAGTATCTTCAGCTTTTGTTTTCTTTTTGCAAGATGTCAGTGTCAGGCCAAAAGAGATCCCGATTATTAATAAAATTGTTCTTATTGTTTTTAATGTCTTCATGTTTTAGTTTTTAAATTAATTTTTTTAAAATGATACAGACCATCCTGCATATAACATATAATGTGTTGCAAGTTGCGGGCCATTTAAATTTTGATAAATTGGTAATCCATATTCAAAAGACAATTTGCTGTTAGCGATCTTTTTCAAATAAATATTCAAGCCGCCATAAGCACTTACTTTTTTTCCGCCATAGTTTTTTGGTTTTGCATCAGGCTCTATTATAGTAAACAATTTAGTATCTCTGCCGTAAATTCGATCCGCCGCATAAGCTTCTCCTCTGGCAGAAATACTTAACCAAGGTAAAAAACGGTAACCTAGCCAGGCATTAACCGTTACATCATTACCGTAAGCATAACCAACGGAGTTGTAACCAGGACGAAATGTTCCTGTAACCTGACTACCAAAAAGAAATGATTTTTTACTAAACAGATAAGTTACTCCGGGCATGATATCAAATGTGCCTGATCCTAATTGCATCATGTATGGTAAACGTTGATTTGCATACATATCATTATCTTTACCTTTTATTTCTATACTTCCTGTTGGAATATTTAAACCTGCACTAAGTATTAATTTATGTTTTTGTTTATTAATTAAAGAGTACATAGCATAAAGCCTGGTGTCACCAAAGCCGGAAGTTTTTGTTTTCATACTTGTCGCATTCATGTCAGACATAGTCATTCCGTTCATGTTCATTTGCATAGTTCCGGGTAACATATTCATGTTCATGCTAAGAACATTATAATTACACATTAACATTAACGAAAACCTGTTTGTAACGCCATACATGACCATGAGCATATGCATATCCATGTTCATATTTTGAGGCGACATGATATAATTTTGAAAAACAATATCATCACTTACTTTTTCAGTGCCTGATAAATTGTCCTTCATCATCATGTTCATGTATCTGTATGAAAACATCCATGTGCCTTTAGGATGACTGTGACCGATCATAATTCCCGACGGATTAATGTCACCCTCACTGCAACTGCAGCTAAGCGTGTCGCAATCCTGGCTGTAACTTTTAAAACCTATGAGCAAAATCAATAATAATGCTGATAATCTTAAATGCGCACAATGTATTATGAAATAAACATGTTTTTTCACAACAAAATTATTATATAGTTAAAAATAAATACTTACGTAAAACTTTACGTAAAAAAGTAACTGAGAAAATGTTTTTTGAAAAGAGAGAGGAAATTTAACAGGGCGGATGGAAAACGGAGAAGGCAACGCCTTTTGTTTTTGTAGATTGGTAAGTGATAAAATTTCTTTCAAACATTAATGGTAAAATGAAAGCATGCGGCAATTGCTGCTGGCAAAACAATTGAAATTCTTTAACCTCTTTTAAATTATTAGAAGGTGCCTGCTCTTTCTTATCATCATCAGCTAACTGTTTTTTAAGCTGACAACTGCCTTTACAGCAATTGTTGCGTTCATTCTTTTTTTCACAAAGATTTTTAGCAATAAAGGTCCTGTTCATTTCAAAATTTACAAAAATAATAAGCTTGCTTAAATTTTGAGTTAAAACCCCGGTAATTGCTAATATCACAAAAAAATATTTCAATTTTTTTTGAATTGTTATAATACAAATATAGTAAATATCATTGTTAAAAACAGCCATATTAGCACATTATTTTGTACCTTAGCTCTGACATGACTGTTAAAATCCGCCTTTTATCTGTAGTATCAGCTTTTATGATGCTTTTGTCCCCTATAACACTATTGGCTCAATTTAAATGGGTAGAAGTTGGTGTTGACGGACTTACGTGTTCTCAATGCTCAAGAAGTGTTGAGATGAGTATCCGTAAGCTCGATTTTGTTCAGGATGTTGAAATGAATTTAGAACATACCCGGGGTAAAATAACTTTTAAACCCCTCGCAAAGGTTAGTGTTGAAAAAATTTCCCAGGCTGTGGTAAATGCCGGTTTCTCAGTAAGATATTTGCAAGCCGGTTTTAATTTTGAAAATTTAGCCATTAATAAAAACTATTGTTTCCCTTTTGAGGGCAAACAATATCAATTTATACAAACAGAAAATAAAATATTGAACGGCGAAGTTTTAATAAAATTCGTCGGAAAAAAATATCAATCCGCTAAAGAATATAAGCATTGGAAAAGCGATTTAATTCCCGCTTGTGATAAGTTAAAAGGAGAGATCCTTTATGTTACATTATGAAAAGATGCGCCTGTTTAATTATTTCTTTTCTTTATTTAAGAAATTTATCCGGGCAAGAACTTTTTCCGTTAAATGAACCTGCAAGCAATGTTCCAAAAAACGCTATTGGTTTAAGATTGTTTAATCAAAGCTATGGAGAAGGAAAAACGATCCGCGGTTTAGATGCACTGAGAGTTATGTATGGCGTATTACCAAGATTAACAATCATGGCAACGGCAAGTATGTCGAATCATCATGGTAGTGATTTCCCTGCTAATCTTGCTACTCACACACATAACGGGACACAAACGGTTTATTCAACAGGCGGTTACGTTGTAGGTATTCCGTATCCATACCGCTTCAATGGAATTTCTTTTTATGCCAAATACAGATTTGTTTCTGTTGATGGTCAAAACAAACATTTTAGAATGGCGGCTTATGGCGGATATTCTTATTTAAATGTTGCGCACGACGAGGCAGAACCTAATTTATTGGATGACACTAAAGGGTATGGTGGTGGTTTAATAACAACGTATCTTAAAAACAAATTTGCTGTATCATTAACATCTGGTGTAATTATTCCTCAAAATCATAAAGGAAGCATTCCTGATCCTGCGGGTACAGGACCCGTTCCAACAGAGGTCAAATACGGAAGAGCGGTTGAATACAATTTATCTTTTGGCTATTTGGTATTTCCCCGGAAATATGAAAACTATAATCAAACCAATTGGAGTTTGTATTTGGAGTTTATGGGCAAAACATACGAAAAAGCAAAAATAACTCAATTTGGTTTTAAAGATATTCCTGTTTCAACACCATTATTACAACAAGGAAATTATATAGATGTTTGTCCCGGCATTCAGGCGATCATTAGATCGAATTTGAGAATTGATCTATCTGTTAAATTCCCAATGATAAATAAATCTTACGCACATTTTTACCCGGTTTATTCTATTGCAATACAAAGATATTTTTTTACTAAGAAATAATTTGGAGATCATAATTTGAATTTTGCTAACTTTATTGTTATTTAAATTAAGTAATGAAAAACATATTAAGTTGCATTTTAATCATTCTGTTTATTTCATGCAAAAAAAATAATACAGGTGGTGAATGTAATATAACGGCTTTTCCGCAGCACCATGGCAAACCTATTAAAGGAGCAACCGTATATGTAAAATTCGGAGCACAGGATTTGCCTGCTGATCCAACGAATAATTATAATTTGAAAATCACTGCGCTGCCGGATGAAGATCATGCAAATATTAAAAGTCTGCGATATGGTAAATATTATCTATATTCAGTAGGTTTTGATAGTTCTATTATGCTACCTGTTATGGGAGGAATTTCACTTAACATTAAATGGGCCGAACGCAAGAAGGCTATAGATTTGAATATTCCGGTAACGGAATAAAAAGACAAGGCTTTTTGTGTTGAAAAATGTTGTACATTAGTATTTGCTCCCCCGTTTACTTTTCGAATCTCTATTTATGAAGAACAGCTCAAAGGCTAAAATATTGAAATTAAAATCTGAGATCAAGCGTTTGAAAGAAGAGAACGCTAAACGGAATAGTTTTGGATTAAAAAAAGATGATAAGCCAAAAGTAAAAGCACCTGAAACTTTTGCTCCCATTTTTAAAAAAGCTGAAGAAACTGTTGGAGAATATTTTAAGACTTTAAAGTTTACACCTTCAAAAGGAACCATTGAAATAAATGAAGAACGTTATGTATTGGTTCGAGCGTCCGCATTGTCCTATGATTTTTTAAATTCATTTAAGAAATTATATGCCGACAGAGGAGAAGATGAAGCCATAAACATTGCTAAAAATATTTTATTTGATATTGCTCACGTAATTGGTTTAGAAGATGCGCGTAACTTTCATAAAAAAATGAAGTTGAAGGATCCTATAAGTAAATTATCTGCCGGACCAATTCACTTTGCGTATTCGGGATGGGCTTTTGTGGATATTTTACCTGAGAGTAAACCCAGTCCTGATGAAAATTATTTCTTAAAGTACAATCATCCTTTTTCCTTTGAGGCAGATAGTTGGGTAAGAGCAGGAAAAAAATCAAAAGTTCCTGTTTGTATCATGAACTCAGGTTACTCAAGCGGATGGTGCGAAGAAAGTTTTGGTATTCCGTTAACAGCAGTAGAAATTACTTGCCGTGCAAAAGGCGATAAGCATTGCACCTTTATAATGGCACCTCCTAATAAGATCGATAAATATTTAAAACTGGACAAGAAAAAGCAAGCCGATCTTTCAGTTACCATTCCGGCTTTCCTTGAACGTAAAACAATTGAAGAAAAAATTAAAGCCTCTTTATTTGAAAAAGAAGTTTTAATTAAAGAAGTTCATCACCGTGTAAAAAATAATTTGCAGATCGTGTCGAGTCTTCTAAGTCTGCAGGCCGAAAGTATCATTGATAAACAAGCAAAGGATAAATATCTGGAAAGTATCGGACGTATCCGTTCAATGGCTATTATTCACGAACAATTATACCGCTCAAAAAATCTTTCTAAAATTAAGGCTGAAGAATATTTTTCGGAATTAGTAAGGTTCATTTCTGAAACTTATAACGTGAATAAAAATGTAAAGGCCAATTTAAAAATAAAGGTTAAAGATAAATTCATAGATATTGATAAAGCCATTCCATGTGGTATTATCATAAACGAATTATTATCAAACGCTTTTAAATATGCTTTTCCTGATAACCGGTCCGGTGAAGTAAATATAGAACTTCGCTCTATTGTCAACCCGAATTATAAAAACCGTTTAATTGTTTCAGATAATGGTATTGGGATAAAAGGAAAAATCAATTTTCATAATCCTGACACTTTAGGTTTGCAGCTTATTAATTCGTTAACCGAACAATTGGATGGTAAGTTAGAAGTTAAGAAAGACAAGGGAACAAGCTTTACTTTTTTCTTTTAGCTGAGTAAACTTTTTACGGGTGTGGTAACGCCATTTTCACAAACGTAACATTTAAGGCGGTCGTTAAAAATGTAAGGTTTATAAATAGATTTATTCAATAACATTCTTAAACATTCCTGTACACCTTCAATAATACTTGGATGCGGATGCATCATCTCGGCTAATTCGCGGATGCCCTGATTTGTGTGAATTAAGTACGCAACGCCTTGTATGGCACTACTGGCATGTTCACCAACAACACGCATTCCTAAAATGCGCATACCGTTATCATTGGTGACAATAATTTTAAAAAAGCCTTGTGTTTTACGCATGGCGATCGCGCGGGCGTTAATGCTATAATCGAGTTTAACTACTTTATGCGGAATATTTTTCGCAATTAATTCCTGTTCGTTCATTCCTACTGCCGCGACTTCAGGATTTAAAAACATAATAGTAGAAATGTTTTTGTAAGTTAAAGGTTTTACGGTTTCACCAAACATTCTTACAATGGCATGACGTGCTTCGCGTTCACCAACATTTACTAAAGCCATTTCAGTTGTTGCATCACCAGCTACATAAATATTACTGATGTTAGTTTGTGTATCATCATCCCAAATGCTTCCGCGATCATTTAATTTAACACCTGCGTTTTCAAGTCCGAGGTTTTCGGTATTTGCAATTCGTCCAATAGAAACTAATGCTTTCTCAACACGGATAATTTCATTTTTCCCGTCTTTATAACTTAATTCATACTCAACGCAATTTTCTTTTATGTCCATGCGCTTTAAAGAAGCACCACTGTGTACTGTAGCACCATGTGCAACTAAATTATCTGTAATAACTTTTGCTACATCTTCATCTTCAAATGGTAAAATGCGATCAGCCTTATCAATTAAATAAACTTTTGTTTGTCCAAGGTTTGAAAAGATAGTAGCGAATTCGCAGCCAATAACACCCGCGCCTAAAACAACCAAACTTTTTGGTAAGGATCTAATATTTTTTACGCCATCGCTGGTAATAATTGTTTTTTCATCTATTGTAATGTTGTTAGGGATTCGTGGTCTGCTTCCCGTTGCAATTAAAATATGACCGGCTGTTACTTTTTTTATACTGCCATCATCTTTTGTAATTTGAATTGTATTTTTATCAATAAAAAAAGCTTTTCCTTTTTCATAAAAAAATAAACGGTTAACTGTATTTTGTAACAATTGGGAATGAACAGTCATTTGTGTTTTGCGTTCAAACACCGCCTCGTGAACTGTTTTTTCCATTTCTGAAAAATTCACTTTGAAAGCAGGAATCATTTCGCGGATGGAAGAGATCTTCATCGAATATTCCCATAAAGTTTTTGAAGTTAAAACCCCATCGTAAACTCCTGCGCCGCCAATTTTTTTCTTTTCAATCAGTAGAACTTTTTTTCCGAAATCAAGCGCCCGCATAGCGCCTGCGTAGCCACTGGGCCCGCCACCTATTACTATAAGATCAAAATGTTCCATTATTATTTGTCAAATATATCGTATAAGAATTAAAAAGCGATAATTATTATAAATTATTGATATTCAATCAAATATAGAATTTTAAAATTGCAACAAAATACCTATTTTTGCACCCCTATATTAGAATATTATGAATGAATGTGTTATTTATTTAATTCCTGTTTTAGGAATAATTGGATTAGTAGTAATGGCCATACAATCGGCCTGGGTAAACAAACAAGATGCAGGCGATGCCGGAATGAAAGAATTGGCAAGTTACATTGCTGCCGGTGCCATGGCTTTTTTAAAAGCTGAATGGAAAGTGCTAAGTATTTTCGTGGTTTTTGCGGCGGCATTATTGGCTTACTCCGGAACTGTTCATGAAGTAAATGGTCAGGCAATTCACTCAAGCTGGATCATTTCTATTGCATTTATCATTGGAGCAGTTTTCTCTGCAACTGCAGGTTATATTGGTATGAAAGCTGCAACAAAAGCAAATGTTCGTACTACACAAGCAGCCCGCACAAGTTTAAAACAAGCTTTAAAAGTTTCTTTTGCAGGCGGAACAGTAATGGGATTAGGTGTTGCAGGTTTAGCTGTATTAGGATTAGGTGGTTTATTTATTACATTTTTAGCTGTGTTTGCCGATTTAGGTGAAGATACTGTGAAAACTGCTATCGAAGTATTAACCGGTTTTTCTTTAGGTGCCGAATCAATTGCATTATTCGCCCGTGTTGGTGGTGGTATTTATACAAAAGCAGCCGACGTTGGCGCAGATTTAGTTGGTAAAGTTGAAGCAGGAATTCCTGAGGACGATGTTCGTAATCCTGCAACAATCGCAGATAACGTTGGCGATAATGTTGGTGACGTTGCAGGTATGGGCGCTGATCTTTTCGGTTCATACGTTGCAACAATTTTAGCAACCATGGTTTTGGGTCAGGAAATTGATGCTGCTAAAGATGCTTTCGGTGGCTTGTCTCCCATTTTATTACCAATGGTAATTTGTGGTTTAGGAATTATTTTTTCAATTGTTGGATTTTTGTTTGTTAGAATTAAAGATGACAAATCAAATGTACAGAATGCGTTAAACCTTGGTAACTGGTCATCAATGATATTTACGGTTATCGCTTCTTACTTTGTAGTGAATTGGATGTTGCCTGATACTTTAAATTTGCGCGGATATGAATTCTCTAAACTAAATGTGTTCTTTTCAATTGTTGTAGGAACAGTTGTTGGAGCCATCATGAGTATTGTTACAGAATATTTTACTGCGATGGGTAAAAAACCCGTTAACTCCATTATTCAACAATCTTCAACCGGTCACGCAACAAATATTATTGGTGGTTTAGCGGTAGGTATGAAATCAACTGTTATCCCGATCTTAACTTTAGCAGCCGGTATCATGTCTTCTTATTATTTTGCAGGATTATACGGCGTTGCTATTGCAGCAGCAGGTATGATGGCAACTACAGCTATGCAATTAGCTATTGATGCATTCGGACCAATTGCAGATAACGCAGGCGGGATTGCAGAAATGAGTCAGTTGCCTCCTGAAGTTCGTGAGCGCACCGATAATTTAGATGCAGTAGGTAACACAACGGCTGCAACAGGAAAAGGATTCGCGATCGCATCAGCTGCATTAACGTCATTAGCATTATTTGCTGCCTTCGTTGGTATTGCAGGAATTTCTGCCATTGATATTTACAAAGCGCCTGTATTAGCAGGGTTGTTTGTTGGTGCAATGATCCCATTTATTTTCTCTGCATTATGTATTCAGGCAGTTGGTAAAGCTGCGATGGATATGGTACAGGAAGTTCGCCGTCAGTTCCGCGAAA
>DATMPR010000516.1:0-4350 GCA_035567575.1 Bacteroidia bacterium | reverse complement strand
ATTTGCAATGGCTTTATTTTTTCAGCAATGTGCTATCATTCGCCCCGGCGAAATCGGAATTAAACAAACTCTTGGTAAAATTAAAGGGCAACCGTATGAGCAAGGTGTGCGTTGGTATAACCCATTTGTAAGTAAAGTAGTAAAAATTAATGTTAGAATTGTTGAAAGCTTTAATACTTTGCCCCTTCCTACAAAAGAAGGACTAAGTGTTAATGCAGAAATTAGTTTATTATATCATGTAAAACCCGAAGAGGCCAATAATGTGTATTTGAAATTTGGCAGTAATTATCAAGAAGTAATGGTATTAAGTAATTTCAGGGCCACTGCCCGTGAAATTAGTGCCAGATATTATGCGAAGGAACTCTATGCAACCGAGCGCGATAAAGTTGAAAAAGCCATTGCTGAAGAATTAAGAGGGCATATTTCGCAATACGGCTTTGTAATTGACGCCGTTTTATTAAAAGATATAATACTTCCTCCACAAATGGTACAGGCAATACAAGACAAAGTAAATGCCGAACAAGGTGTGTTGAAGATGGAATTTGTTATTGCGAATCAGAAAAAAGAAGCTGAACGGAAAATTATTGAAGCGGAAGGTATCAAAAAGTCGCAGGACATAATTAACTCCTCTTTAAGCGAAAAATTATTGCAATATAATAATATCGAAATGCTGAGAAGTTTAAGTAATTCACCGAATTCAAAAATTATTATTACGGACGGAAAAGTTCCTCAGTTAATGACTAATTCGGATGGGAAATAATCAGGGCTTAAAATAAACATTTGTCAGCCATGTTTTAAATAAAGGATCCATAAATTCCGGTGCGGGATTTATAGTATCAATTATTTCTTTATTTTCTAAAGCTTCCTTAATACGGATCACATTAGCAGATGTTCCTAATTTATAATTTACAATTGTTTCTGCAGAGCTGAATTGTTTTACATTATGACACATGGCTTTTAAGAAGTTTAACTGACTATTGGTTAAACTATCTGTTTCGCGCTGGAATAAAATAGCATTATGGCTCCAAAGATTTTCTACTGCTCTCTCAATATCTTTATTGGTACATGTTTTTTTGGTAACCAACCAAGCTTGTTGTGCCAACTGTTGTACAAAGTAAGGATGGTTTTCCATGAGTTGTGCAATTTTAGCAGCTTGTTGAGGCTCTATGTTTTTTCCGGTTTCGCGGAAGCGTTTTTTTATAAAACTTACCCAATACTGCTCTTTTATTTTTTCAAGAAAAATAACATCACCAAATTTATAAAAAGGCATGGATGGACTTGAGAACAATTCCATTAATAAATGACGTTTGCTTCCGTATAAGCAATATGAAGTTTGTTTATGATGCTGCCAATGCGCCCGTAATTTTTTTTGAAAACCTAACGGGTCATCAAAAAAAGAAATATTCTGAAATTCATCAATACAAACAACCAGTTTGATTTTTTTGGCTTTACAAATGGTTTCGGCAAGGTTTAAAATTTCTTCGGGCGCTTTTTTTATTTCTTTGATATCGATACCCACTGAAAATTCATTGTCAGGATTTAATCCAATGGTGAATTGCGGAATGATTTTTTTGAAGAGTTTTTTGGCGTGGGCTATACGTTCTTCCCATTTAGTAGCCGTAACTTTTAGTAATTCTTTAATATAGGCTTCGTAAAATTCCTGCTCCGTACGGATATTGAACAGATCAATAAAACAATACCGTATGTTTTTGCTTTTGTTACGCGGATGTTCTGTTACTTTTTTCACCAGGGACGATTTGCCCCAACGGCGGGGTGAGATAAGAATAGTATTAATACCCACATGAAAATTCTGAAGGAGTTGGGTCGTTTCCTTCTCCCTATTGGTAAAATCAATGCCGCTGGCTATTTTGCCGTACATAAAAGGCGCCTTTTCCCTTATATCCATATCCAAATATACATAACTTTTTTGTAACTTACAAATTACTAAGTTACATTTATATAAGTTACAATTTAGTTAGTTTTAAAGAACTGGATGTTAAACCTTCAAAACCACCTGAAACAAAAAAGCCCCGGCAAACTGCCGGGGCTTTTACATATAAAGATCGAATTTTATTTATTCTCTGTTTCCTTTTCAGGCTTTGGTAATAATACCTTGCGTGATAATTTATACTTCTTAGTTTTAGGATCGTTGCCCATGAACTTCACTTGTATTTTATCACCCTCTTTCAAAACACCTTCCAAAGTATCTAAACGTTTCCAGTCTACCTCACTGATGTGTAATAAACCTTCTTTACCCGGTAAAAACTCTACAAATGCACCATAAGGCATGATAGTTTTAACGGTCGCGTCATAAACCTCTCCTTCTTCAGGAACAGCTACAATGGCTTTGATACGCGCCATAGCGGCATCAATAAAGCTCTTCTGCTCGCCAAACACTTCCACAATACCTTTGTTATCCACTTCGGTAATTGTAATAGATGTTGTAGTTGCTTTTTGCATTTCCTGAATAACTTTTCCGCCAGGACCGATAATTGCGCCAATGAATTCTCCGGGAATTTCAATTTTAGCAAAGCGCGGTGCGTGTGGTTTGTAATCTTCATTAGGCGCAGAAAGAGTTTTCATCATTTCGCCCATAATGTGTAAGCGGCCTTCTTTTGCCTGTAATAATGCTTTTTCCATTACTTCAAACGGCAAACCGTTTACTTTGAGATCCATTTGCACTGCAGTAATACCATCTTTGGTACCGCACACTTTAAAATCCATATCTCCTAAGTGATCTTCATCGCCTAAAATATCAGATAATACAGCATAATTATTTTTGTCATCAGTAATTAAACCCATGGCAATACCGGAAACAGGTTTTGTGATCTTAATACCTGCATCCATCATTGCTAAAGTTCCGGCACAAACGGTCGCCATACTTGATGAACCATTACTTTCTAAAATATCAGATACAATACGAATGGTGTAACCCGAATCAACGGGAACAACTTTTTTAAGAGCGCGTAAAGCTAAATTACCATGACCAACTTCTCTTCTTCCAACACCACGGTTTGGTTTTGCTTCGCCGGTTGAGAAACCAGGGAAATTATAATGTAAAATAAAACGTGCTTCGCCAATAAAAAATGCGCCGTCTAATTTCATAGCATCTTTTGGTGTGCCTAACGTAACTGTTGTTAACGATTGCGTTTCTCCGCGTGTAAATACAGCGCTGCCGTGTGCTGCAGGTAAATAACCTACTTCGCTCCAGATCGGACGGATCTGATCTGTTTTACGTCCATCCAAACGGATCTTTGTATCTAATGTTGCCTGACGAACCGCATCGTATTCAACACCGTGATAATATTTATTGATCAGTCCTTCTTTTTCTTTTAATTCTTCGGCGCTGTATTGCTTTTTAAATTCATCAACGATTGCTTTGAAATTTACTTTACGCTCGTTTTTATTTGGATTAGCAGATTTTGCTACCGCGTAAACTTTATCATAAGTTTCTTTAGCAACTTTTGCTTTCAGATCAGCATCATTTGTTTCGTGATTGTATTCGCGTTTTGGTTTTAAACCTGCTTTTTTAGCGAATTCATTAATAGCATTGATCTGAACTTTGATAGCGGCGTGACCGAACTGAATAGCTTCTAACATTTCTTTTTCGCTGATCTCACTCATTTCACCTTCTACCATTACTATATCTTTAGCTGATGCCGCAACGATCATATCAATTGTTGAAAGCGCTAATTGATCGATATCCGGATTTAAAACTAATTTACCATCGATCTTACCAACACGGCATTCTGAAATTGGTCCGTTGA
This sequence comes from Bacteroidia bacterium, assembly GCA_035567575.1. GTDB lineage: Bacteria > Bacteroidota > Bacteroidia > B-17B0 > Aurantibacillaceae > JAHEYG01. The sequence goes on along the minus strand of DATMPR010000516.1, from coordinate 583 downwards.
AAGGAATATCAGAAACTGCAATCGCTGCAGAAGCTGCTAAACCTACTAATGCATCCGGCATTGTTTTTCTGTCAGATGAAATTAAACTTAACATCAATTGTGTATCAGCGTGATAATCTTCCGGAAATAACGGACGGATAGCACGGTCAACGATACGCGAAATTAAAACTTCGTAATCCGATAATTTTGCTTCGCGGCGAAAAAATCCGCCAGGGAAACGTCCTGATGAAGCGTATTTTTCCTGGTAATCTACTGTTAAGGGTAAAAAATCTACACCTTCTTTTGCATCTTTATTACTTACTATAGTAGCTAAGATCATGGTATCACCTAATTTTACTACTACTGATCCATCTGCTTGCTTGGCTAATTTGCCTGTTTCAAGAGTTACGATACGGCCATCGCCAATATCAAAACTGTGTGTTGTTCCTATTTGCATCTTTTTGTTTTTTGTGTCCCGGCGTTTCCGGAACGGTTTATATTTATTTGTTTTAGTTCGTAGTTGTTAGTTCGGAGTTCGGAGAGTTTAGATTCGTCTGCGAGTTCCCAACTAAAAAACAAAGGCATTCCGATTTTATTCGAAATG
>DATMPR010000515.1:0-20430 GCA_035567575.1 Bacteroidia bacterium | reverse complement strand
ATTCCCAAAGCACTGTTAATGTTGGTTGCTAAAATATATTGATTATGCGGACAAGAAATACCAAATAACAAAAAATTAAAATCATCAGGATCGCTATTTAAAGTGTGCTTTGCCATTTATTTTACGTCGTCTTCAGTTAGTCCGGGGGTGTATTTTTTTAAAAGAAGTTGAATACTTTCTTTCATACTGTTTAATTTTTCATCCACACTTTTTGTGACGTGCGGATGTTTGTAAATCTCTTTCGGAATAAAATCATCAGCCGATGAACAAAATTCGATAGAATGAAATAAAAATACAAAACATTTTGCTGAAGAATTATTAACTAATGTTTTTTTCTTTCCCTGACTTAAACCTAAAAATATATTATTATAAAGCGGCAACACTCCAAAAGCGTGTGGTAATGGGAATTCTTTTATGCTGCGTTCTGTCTTTGAAATTTGTTTCCAATTTTTTGAAGAGGGAACATAAACATCATTCTTAAATCCTGAATTCGTTTCGCCGAAGCCAATTTGCATTTTGTTTCCTGTGATTGGTTTTAAAAGCGCAGTTGTTTTAATCGCAGCGTGCATTAAAGGCCAGCCTGCGGAGGAATCGTATTTATAACCTAATTGCTCTAGCGTATTTATTATTTGTGTATTTACAGCATAACCGGGCGTGCGGAACCCAATTGGTTTTTTGCCTATGATATTTAAAAGTGTTTTATCACATAATTCAATTTCCTGATTTATTTTTTCATTACTCAATTCACACAAACCAAAGGGATGATTGTAAGTGTGGTTGGCGATACCATGTCCTGACTCTGAAGTTTGTTTTATGATGGAAGCATTTTGTTTGTTTAATAATTCATTTCCAACGCAAAAATAAGTCGCTTTTAATCCCACTGAGTTGAAGAATTTATTCGAACGTTCAAATGCTGTTTTATAAAATGCTTCCAATTTACTTTCATCATATTGTAAATTATCAATGCCATAAAATTTTGCTAATACGGCTGGAGAATCTACATCGACATGAAAATAAATTTTCATTATTTATTTTTTTCAATTACAGCATTAACATTAAATACGAATATCGGAATAAGTAATGTGAATCCAAAAATAAAATAAGTGTAATGCGACATGACAATTAAAAAGGAAAAGGGAAGAATGCTTCCTATTAAAAGTACATAAAGCGTTAAATAAAACTTACTAAAGTTAATTTTTTTGGAATTTCTCCAATATAAAACTGGAAAAATTAAGATCTGGATCAATAAAACAATATAATTAAACACGGATAATAACTTAAATCCTTTTTGTAAAAAATTAGATTCACTAAATTTCATTCCGGGCCAGTCTTGTGTTGGATTATGAAGCAAATAATTTTTTGTCCGCTTAATGGGAGCATAAAAATAAAAATAAGCGGTTTTGTTAGCTTTAAATTTTTCTTTTAAGTGAATGGAAGTATTTATAATTTTTGCTTCAATGGAATCATGTTGCTTGTCATTTAAACTATCGCCATAGGAATAAAACACATCTTTCCGTAATGCAATTAATGTATCTTTTGTAAAACCTTCATAAAAAATAGATTCATCAAACTGAAAATCGGAATTGTTGTGGCCGCCTTTCCAGCCGAACCAGGCGATATCCGAATCCGGAAAATACCAGGCGTTTTCTCCGCCCCATGTAAAAATAAGTTCGCGGACTTTAGTTAAAGAATATTTTGTAATACTCTTGTAACCATACTCAACATTTTTTGAATCACCACCCGGCACAAAAGAAGTTTGCAGCGGTACAAATTTGTGTAATGAAATAAAATTACGTGTTATCCACATCGATTCGAAAATCCCGAACGGGAGTAAAAAAATAAAACAAGTAATGCATATTTCCTTTAATTTTTTACCTGCGGATCTTTCAAAATAAAATAAGAAACAAATTACGATCGGTAAATACACCAGACAAAAACCTCTTAATAAAACCAGCCAGGCTAAATAAATGCCCGCAATTATAAGAGCCTTTTTTTTATGCGATGAAATATATTCATAGAAACCATAAGAGAAAAAGATCAAACAAGAAACACCAAGTGAACTTGGATGCAAGGCCCATTCGTAATGCCAGAAATAAGGAACAAAATTAATTAATAAAAATCCTGCAATAAATGCCCAGCGCTTTTGTGTTAAATTAAAAAGTAATAAACTTAAAACATAACTTGCCAGTATCGCCAGTGCTAAAATAAAAACGCCCAACATAACATTAGAGGTTTGCTCACTGAAAATAGCTCTGAAAACAATATATGGAAAAACAAACCCGGGCAATCTTCCTGCGTACGGTTCGGAATAACCTTCCATTGCGTAAGTGCCTTTATCAATTAAGTTATCAATGGGATTCACATATTCTGAATGATCAGAAGATCTGATAAAGGGCCCCGAAAATTTCCGTTTGCCATAAATGTTGTTATCCGGAAAAATAAAAAGAAAATAAAGAATTAATTTAATAACTAATGCCAGCAGCAGCCATTTTAACGGTTTTGTAAAATTAGTCTGACTGGTTAGATCACCCATTAAATTAATTTTTCTTAAAGAGTAAGAAACGGAAATACGCCATTGTGGTTTTAAGTACTTTTAGTTTTGATTTACCAACGCGCTTTTTTGACCGCAGCATCATTGGGACTTCAATAATTTTTGCGCCTTGCTTCATGGCTTTCACCAAGATCTCGAGCATGCAAATAAAACCATACTCGGTAATAATAGCCGGATAATTTTGTTTTATTTTTTGCAATAAACCCAAACTATACACACGGTAAAACGAACTCAGCGTCAAAACTTTTAGATCAAATAGAAATCTGAATAATAAATTAGCAATGGCAGATAAAAATTTCCTAATAAAAGATGTTGAATCAAAACCGCCTCCTTGCGCATAAACAGATGCGAGAACCAGATCATAACCCATTTTATTTATTCCTAACATGTGTGGTAAAATGCCAATGTCGGATGTACAATCGGCTTCCATGGTAATTACAATATCATTCTCAATGTTTTTACTGTTTTCTAAGATCCATTCGAAGCCGGTATTAAAAGCGTAACCCGGACCACGATTAACGCCATCACCTAAAATTGTAAAATTTGTATTGGAGAAATAGGATCTTAATAATTCAATTGTTTTGTCAGTAGAGCCATCATCCGAAAACACAAACATTTTTTCTTCGCCCGGCAGAATAGTGCTCAACTCGTTGTGTAAATTCTCAACGTTACCTTCTTCATTAAATATGGGAATGAGAACATAGATCATTTATTCTTTTTCATTTCAGCGATAGTGAGCTTAACAGCTTCTTCCAATTTTACTTTTGGAGCATAACCTAAAATTCGTTTTGCTTTTTGCAGATCAGGAATGCGGCGCATGATATCTTTGTATTTACCGAAAACTTCGCTCATCGGAACTAATTTTATTTTTAATTCCTTACCCGTATTTGCAATTTTATGAATGAGTTTCGCGGTATCAATAACGCTCATCTCTTCATCATTACCAATATTAATGATTTCACCAATGGCTTTTTCGTTTTCGATCGCTAAAGATGTTCCCGCAACCAGATCTGTAACAAATCCCATTGAACGTGTTTGCGATCCATCACCGTGCACAATAACTTCCTCATCATTTAAAATTGCACTTAAGAAAATAGGAACGTGTCCGCCGCTCCATGCAAAACTTGAACGCGGACTGAAACCTCCGAAATAACGAATAACAACAACGGGCACACCAAAATCATGATAGTATGCAAAAGCCATTTGTTCTCCATATAGTTTTGATACAGCGTAACTCCAGCGTTTGATCATGCTTGGTCCGAGTAAGAGATCGCCATCTTCATTCAAAGGCAGATCGGGCGACATGCCATACACATCACTAGTAGAAGCGAATACAACTTTGCAGCCCCACATTTTTGCAACTTTAAAAATATTTTCTGTTCCCTCAGCGTTAACGCTTAATGTAGGATATGAAATATCTTTTTCACCGATCTTTTTTACTGCTGCTAAATGCACAATGGTATCAACATCCTTCGCTAAAATTTTCAGCGTATCAAAATCCAGAATATCAACTTTGTAAAATTTAAAATTCGGATTACTCATATTGTGCTCGATGTTTATGGTTTTGCCGTAAGTTAAATTATCAATACCAATTACTTTGTAATTTTTTGCTAATAGATCATCCAGCAAATGCGAACCGATCATTCCGGCGACACCGGTCATTAAAACAGTTTTCTGAGCCATAATTTTTTTAACTTACTTTTTGTTTAATTACTCCTAATTCTTTTCCAACTTTTTCAAAAGCTTTAATGGCTTTATCTAAATGTTCTTTTTCGTGCGCGGCTGATAATTGAACACGGATGCGCGCTTTATCTTTTGGAACTACAGGAAAGAAAAATCCGATTACATAAATTCCTTCTTCTAATAATTTATTAGCGAACGTTTGCGATAATTTTGCATCGTATAACATTACAGGCACAATTGCCGAATCCCCTTCTTTAATTTCTAAACCAACTTCTTTTATTCCCTTCTTAAAATAATTAATGTTCCACTCTAATTTGTCCCGCAATTCAGTTGTCTGACTCAATAGATCAAACACCGCAATACTTGCTCCGACAATACTTGGAGCCAATGAATTTGAGAAGAGGTAAGGACGTGACCGTTGTCTGAGTAATTCAATAACTTCTTTTTTCCCCGTTGTAAAACCGCCCATGGCGCCGCCTAATGCTTTTCCTAAAGTGCCGGTGATAATATCTACGCGCTTCATTACATTTTTTAATTCAATAGTTCCGCGGCCTGTTTTACCAATGAAACCAGTGGCATGACTTTCATCCACCATCACCAACGCATTATATTTATCGGCCAGATCACAAATTTTATCTAAAGGTGCAACATAACCATCCATGCTGAATACACCATCTGTAACAATAATTCTATAACGTTGTGCTTGCGCTTTTTTTAATTGCTCTTCCAGGTCGGCCATATCGCTATTTTTGTAGCGGTAACGCTGCGCTTTACACAAACGCACGCCATCAATAATTGAAGCGTGATTTAATTCATCAGAAATAATTGCATCTTCTTCACCAAACAATGGTTCAAATATTCCGCCATTCGCATCAAAACATGCGGCATATAAAATGGTGTCTTCTTGTCCGAGAAATGTTGCAATTTTTTGTTCTAATGTTTTATGTATGTCTTGCGTACCGCAAATAAAACGCACACTGCTCATGCCGTAACCGTGACTATCTAAAGTTTTTTTTGCTCCTTCAATAACTTTTGGGTGAGATGATAATCCTAAATAATTATTGGCGCAAAAAATAATAACTTCTTTGCCGTTCACTTTTACAACTGCATTCTGCGGGGTGGTAATAACGCGTTCGCGCTTAAATAAACCGTTAGATTCGATCTCATTCAGCTGACTTTGTAAATGCTCTTTAAATGCTCCGTACATGATCTAAAATTTTCCTAAAAATACTAAAAAATACCGTTAACATTTAAGATAATTATAGTCATTTTGAGAGTTAAAAATGAATATATTTGTCGTGAATATGAGTAATTATTTCATAGCAGGAATACAGCAAGTGGGAATAGGTGTTCCTAACGTACACGAGGCATTTAAGTGGTACCGACAGCATTTTGGGATGGATATTCCCATTTTTGAAGAGGCCGCAGAAGCTAAATTAATGCTTCCTTACACAGGCGGAAAACCTCATAGCCGTCATGCTATTTTAGCCGTAAATCTTAAAGGCGGTGGCGGTTTTGAGATCTGGCAATATACCAGCCGTACGCCTCAACCGGCAATATTTCAGGCGAATTTGGGCGATTTAGGACTATTTATCGCTAAAATTAAGAGCGAAAATGTGCAAGCGAGTTTTGATTTTTTAAAAGGTAAAGGTGTGACGATGATCTCTGATGTAACATCAAACCCAATTAGCGAAAAACATTTTTTTATAAAAGATCTGTACGGAAATATTTTTGAAATTGTAGAAGGAAAAGACTGGTTCGGAAAAGGAGAGAAAACTACAGGCGGTCCGGTTGGAATGATAATTGGTGTAAGTGATATTGAAAGATCGAAAAAATTTTATGCCGGGATTTTAGGGTATGATAAAGTAATTTATGATAAGGAAGGAGAGTTTGATGATCTTAAAAAATTACCGGGAGGAAATGTAAAATGCCGCCGTGTTTTATTAACGCACACTAAACCACGCACCGCAAGTTTTGCGCAAATGTTTGGTTCGAGTTATATAGAATTGATTCAGGTTTACAATTATTCTCCCCGTAAAATTTTCGAGAACCGTTATTGGGGAGATCTGGGTTTTATTCATTTATGTTTTGATATAAGGAACATGCAAGCCTTAAAAGAAACTTGCGAAAAAGCCGGACATCCGTTTACTGTTGATGGCGGTGCGGGTTTTGAGATGGGAGAAGCTGCCGGGCATTTTACTTACATAGAAGATCCGGATGGAACATTGATAGAATTTGTTGAAACAAAAAAGATTCCTATCATGAAAAAATGGGGCTGGTATCTCGATTTACGCAAGCGGGCTCCGGAAAAACCAGTTCCTGCCTGGATGCTCAAGACTTTAAAGATGAATAGGGTTAAAGATTAATGGCTCGTAGTGAGCTTGCCGAACTATCACCATGACTGATTTATTAAAGTTAAAAACCAAAAACTAAGATCTAAACGTGTCAAAAAAATAAAAACCCCCAACTACTTACAGTCGGGGGTTTCCTTTTGATTTTAGTGCTAACATGAAATAAACCGTTGTAAAGTTCGGTTATTATTTGGACTCCTTTTTCACCCAAACGGGGGTATTTTTAAAAATAAATATTAATTCTATCTTGTGTAAAATTAGAAACACCCCCAAATGAAAAATAAACTAGTAGCCGGAATTTTAACGGTGGTAATGTTGGCTTGTACGGGCAGCAAAAAAACACAAACAACAGTTGTAAAAAGTAATAACGAACCCGCTATTAATTTAGATACAATAAAAGTTGTAGCAAATCCGGAACCGAAGAAAAAAATATATCGTGGAAGCAATTCTTTAACCAATGATATTATAAATACAAAACTGGAAGTAAGTTTCGATTGGAACAAGTCCCAATTAATTGGGAAAGCAGAAATTCATGCTAAACCTTATTTCTATCCAACTAATATGTTGTATTTAGATGCGAGAGGAATGGAAATAAAAAGTGTAAAGGTTGATGAAGTCTTTTTTGCAAACGAACATAATATTGCTGTTGAAAGCCTTAAACAAATACCATCTGCTTCATACACCTACGAAAACGATTCTTTAAAAATTAATTTGGGAAAAGTGTTCACTGCTAAAGAAGATTATTATGTTGAAATAGAATATATCGCAAAGCCAAACGACTTAAAAAAAGGCGGCAGCGATGCAATTAGTGATGACAAAGGATTATACTTTATAAATCCAAAAGGTGAAGACCCAAATAAAATGCCGCAAGTCTGGACTCAGGGAGAAACACAAAGTAACTCAGCCTGGTTTCCTTGTGTAGATAGTCCAAATGAAAAAGCTACTTCTGAAATTTTAATGACAGTAGATAATAAATATACTACGCTTTCAAATGGTGTATTAAAAAATTCAAAAAAAAATGCGGATGGTACCCGTACTGATGATTGGAAAATGGATCTGCCGCACTCGTCATATTTAATGATGATGGGCGTTGGTGAATTTAAAAAAGTTACGGATGAACCCTGGAAAGGAAAAGAGATCAGTTATTATGTTGAGAAAGAATACGAGCCTCATGCAAAAGCAATTTTTGGAAACACAAAAGAAATGATCGATTTCTACTCTAAAAAATTAGGTGTTGATTACGTCTGGCCAAAATATTCTCAAATTGTTGTGCGCGATTACGTGAGCGGCGCAATGGAAAATACCAGCGCAACTTTGCACGGGGATTTTATGGTTTACCAAACGACGCGTGAAATGATCGATGGTAAAAAAGCTGATGAAGTAATTTGTCATGAATTATTTCACCAATGGTTTGGTGATCTGGTTACTGCTGAAAGCTGGAGTAATTTGCCGCTAAACGAATCGTTTGCTACTTACGGAGAATATTTATGGAACGAATATAAGAACGGAAGGGATGCCGCGGATGAACATCATGCAGGTTCACGTTTCGGATACATGGCTTCTTCGGAACGCAAGGAAGTTGATCTGATCCGTTTCGATTATGATAACCGCGAAGATATGTTTGATGCTTTTAGTTATAACAAAGGCGGACAAGTATTACACATGCTTCGTAAAGCTGTAGGCGATGAAGCGTTCTTTGCTTCGTTAAAATTATATTTGGAAACACGCAAATTTAAGAGCGCCGAAATTCATGATCTGCGTTTGGCATTTGAAGAAACAACCGGTAAGGACATGAATTGGTTTTTTAATGAATGGTTTTTAAATAAAGGTCATCCGGTTTTAAATATTACAAAAACATACGATGACGCATCAAAAAAAATATTGTTGACCGTAATTCAAAAACAAGATTTTACTGAAACTCCATTGTATAAATTGCCGGTGTATATTGATATTTATGCAGGTGGTAAAAAAGACCGTCAGTTAATTTGGATCGATGATGTAAAACAAACATTCACTTTGAATTGTGCGGCAAAACCTGATCTGGTAAATTTTGATGGCGAGCGCCAATTGCTAGCGAAGTTGACATATGAAAAATCGAAAGAAGAATATTTATTTCAAAGCGCAAATGCTCCACTTTGGCAGGATAGGGATGAAGCACTTACTTATTTCTCAAAAAAATTAAGTGATAAAGATATTTATGAAGTTGTAAAAGGCATTGCACAAAATGATAAATGGAAAGGTATTCGTCAGGATGCAATTTCTTTTCTAGGCGAATATGCAAAAGGAACAGAAGCTGATCTGAAAACATTATTCTTAAATATTGCTAATAATGATGCTAGCACAAAAGTAAGAGCAGAAGCCATCCACGCTTTAGCTTTACATTTTACAGGCGATGATCTGACCGCAATGTATGAAAAAGGATTAAGCGAACAATCCTACGCAATTAATGCCGAATGTTTAGAAGCTTTAACAAAAGTGAATCCAACTCTCGCTATGCAAAAAGCGAAATCACTGGAAAATGAAACAGGAAAAAAATTAATTTATGCCATCGCCGATCTGTATGCAAATAATGGTAATGATGATAACGAAGCTTTTTTTACAAAAGCAAAAACACAGTTCAATGGCTTCGAATTATTAGGTTTCGGAAGTATCTATGGTAAGTTTTTAAAGCGCTGCACAAAACCTGAGACTGCAATAACCGGAGCAAATAATTTGGCATCGATGACAAAAGGCGGCCGTTACGTAAAGTATGGCGCCTTGCGTGTAATGAAAACCAGTCTCGTTGATGTTTGGGAAGGCAAAGAGAAAAAATTAAAAACAGATATTGAAACTGCGAAGAAAGAAAACAAAGATGTTACTGCGATGACAGCCGAATTAAAAACCGCAACCGAAACAAAAGATAAGCTGAACGAAATTTATAATACAGTGAAATAATATTTACAATTTTTGGATTTACAATTGACAATTTATTTCACCAAACTGCAATTGTAAATTCTAATTCTTATTTATTCTTCAAAGATGATGGCGGCCCGGGAGAAGTAATATGCCCCGGCGGATTGTTTTTGAACCAGATAAAATCTTCTACTACAGATTTACTATACTCAGCAAAAATAAAAAAATTGAAAAAGGCAAGCGGTAAAAGTTTTTCGTCTTTGCAGCCGCTTTGTGAAATGAGTTTATGTTTACCGTTTTTAAAACTTTCATAAAGACTTACTTTGCTGCCAAAAGTAACCCCCTGACAATTATAATCAGTAATTGCATGACCCCAGAAATACTGACCAAACATGTTGCTTATCGAATCAAAAGCGACAAGTGATGCGGAATGGGTTTTGGTTTTTACAGAATTACTTTTTGAAGCAAATATTTCATGTATCTCAAAAGAGTATTTATTATTTTTTTTATAAAAGGTAATGGAGATCGGATTTCCTATGTCTTCCGAAGACAGTTCCCTGCTTACGACCATGCGGTACGCTTCACCGTCACTTGCTTTAAGACTATCGAGATGAAGCGTGTTAAACAATTGTGTTACCAGTTCGAAATGTTTTTTTGTTTCAGCTGCAAGCCGTTTTAAACTATCTGAGTTTAATTTAGGCGGAGAACTGTTAGTTACAGGCTCAGCAGATTGAACTGCCGAGGCGTGTTCAGCGGTTACAGAAGATTGATTGCCGGACGTGCTGCATCCGAACAAACAAACAATACAAATTAAAAAAAATGTTTTCATTATTTCCCTTTTGGTGCTGCACCTTTTGGCGGGTTAAAATAATTTTTAGCTTTTTCGTTTGCAGGATCTAAAGCTTTAAGTTCGTTAAAATATTTATCCGAATCGGGATTTATTTTATTATTATTTTTCACGAAATAATAATATCCTAAATATTCCAAAGCTTCAATGGTGTTTGATTTATAAGTTCCGGTTTTTTCTTCGGGTTTTGCAAGCTCCAATGCTTTTTCGAAATAAGGTTTTGATAACCATAATTCGTTCTTTGGGTCCAAATAAGTTTCTACTCTGCCTTTCCAATAATAACCTGCAGGAAAAGCAGATTTCAATTGAATTAATTTCGAAAAGCTTGTATCAGCTTTTACAAAGAATGGAATTGCTTCTGCTTCTTTAGCTGATTTTAATTTAGCATCTTTAATTGTTGCAGCTTCACGTTGTTTTGCTCCTCCCGAAAAATAATAAGCTTTTCCCAGATCAAAATAATCTTGTCCGTCTAAACCTTTTGTACATGCAGCTTTTTTCTCGAATGCAGTAATGGATTTGTTATAGTTTTTTATTCTGATCCAAATTCTTGCAATGTCACCGTATAGATCACAATTTGCAACAGGGTCTAAAGCAATTGCTTTTTCAATTTCAAGTGTACCAATAGAATCTTTTCCGGTTTTAGATAATAACATGCCGCGGTATTTGTAATCGCCGGGCAAATATTTAAAATCAGGTTTATCTTTTGTTAATTCAAAAAACTGATTAAGCGCTCGTAAACCTTTTGAATAGGCAGTTGTATCATTTTTATTTCCCATTTCGCCGTAAGCCCAGCCTAATAAACGCTCAATGGTATAATTGTCGTAACCGCCTTTTTTTAAATTCTCACCCTCAGTAATAGCGTCAGTATATTGTTTGTTGTAAAATAAAGCGGTCATATAACGGTAACGCGCATCATTACTATTATTTAATTCCAAATATTTTTTCCAACTCTCAATTGCTTTAGAAGATTTTCCGGCCATCATATAGACTTCAGCAATTTCGCGATGCGCCGGTGCAAAAGTAGGATCAACAGTAATCGCTTTATTGTAAAAATCCAAAGCTAAATTATAATTGCGTCCGCGCTGGTACAATTTACCTTCGCGTAAAATACCTAAAGTTGATTTCGGATTTAATTCGCTCGCTTTTTGATAGCTTTTAATTGGCCCGCTTCCATCGGTTGGATTCTTTTCTAATTGTGCATCTCCCAATAAAATATAATTCATCGGATTTTTCGGATCAATTTTAATTGCGTTGTTTAATAAGTTAATAGCTTCATCTAAATTTTTATTAGGCGCGTAAATATATGCTTCGGCTGTTTTACGCATTACTTCTGCGTTTTTATTAGCGCCTAGAGTTGCAGCTTTAAAAAACATCGCTTTTGCATCTGCATCTTTACCTCTGTACCAAAGTACTTTTCCTAAACCGACATAGTTTAAAGGATTGGTTGCATTTACTTCACTTCCTTTTTGATACTGAATATTTGCATTATCAAGATCTTCATTTTTAAAAAAATTCTCACCGTAATAAAAATAGTTTTCGCCTTTAGCCGATTCTTTACTAATTAAAGTAACAAAGTCAGCTGCTGCTGCTTCATAACGTTCGTTATCGGTTTTAATTATGATGTCGTTTAAAGTTTGTGCATTTGCAAAAACACTAAGAGCAAGTGCCACTATCGATAATTTAGTTTTCATACTTAATAAAATTGAGTCTCAAATTTAATACAATTATTAGAATGAAAGTTAAGCATCAATTACTAAAAGCGATTATTTTTAGCATATTTTAAGGGTTGAAGTCACTATTAGTTGCAGCGACCAAAAAATCAACGTTTTTACCCTTAATTCCTTCATTTTTGACCGCCAATCGGCTCCATTTTTACCTCTATAATTCGCTCGGCTTGTCGTATTGGTAATAAGCCTTGTTTTAAAAAAGTAAGTTGTCCTTTTGGTCCGGCCATAAACGATTCAAATCCTTTAGCAAGACTAAAATCATCGCTGCGGCGTAATAAATAAATGGTCCGCGTAAAAGGATATTCGCCTGTTTTAAATGAGCTTTGGTTGGGTTCAAAATAAATTGTATCCGTTTTTCCAACAGCAATAAATTTTATTTTGTTTGCATAAGCCTTATAAATCGAATCATCCCTATCACTTAACCAGGCAAAATCAATAAAACCAATTTGATTCGGATTATCAGAAATTTTCTGAAGCAATTCAGAAGTATTATTTACAGCATAACATTTCGATCCGAACTGCTTTGCTTTTATTATGCTGTCGAGCAAATAGTGTGATGCTGACGAACATTTAGTATCTAAAACAGCAATGGGTGAGATCATATTTCCTAATGAGTCTTTTACAGATAACTCACTACTGAGCAATTTTTTTATTTCATCCACAGTAAGTTTACCAAGTGTTGTTTTTACAGATGTAATTAAAGCTACGCCTGTTTTTGCGAGTGGAGAATATTGTGGCTGCAGATTTTTTTGATCAAATGCCTTTATTTCATTTTCCCCCAATAAACGGTTAATGATAATAGCTTTGCAGCTGTCTTTTAAAAGCGCATCAATTATTTCAGCTTCGCAGGCAGCAATACATTCAACATTAGCGTTTGGATACATAGAAGAAAAAGTGAAGGCTTGATTTTTTATGTGTAATTGTAAGCCTTCGCTGTAATACACTTTTAATTTTCCGGAAGTAGGTGAATTATCTTTGTAATCGTTTTTAAAATAGTTGTCGCAACAAGTGAAAATAATACAGAAAATAAAAAACGGAAGACGATCTCTAAGTATAAACAAAATCCAACGTTTAACTTTTGACGTTTGATTTTTGACTTTCAGTTTATTTATCATTATTTTTTGACTTAATTACCTGGTAAATACGGATGCTTCTGTAAACGGCATAAGCTAAAAAAACAAGCGTTAAAACTAAACGTTTAATTCCATAAACGCGGTCGGCCATAAAATCGGTAAAGGTAAACGCGATAGCGCCTGCAATAACTAGTATTACCATTGCTGCACTAAACCAAAGTGTTACAAAATTTATGTTGTTTCTCATTTAAATTACCTTGTTTTAAAACTCAAATTTAAGGATTTATGCCTTGCATAACTGATTCTCCTAATTTAGACCTGCGTAATTAAGGCTTTATAGAGTGGCTTTTTCGTTTTTTTTATTCTCTATCCGGGACTTCGACAAGCTCAATCGCCGTATGCCATAATTAAAGATTGAAGAGGTGGCTGAACTTATTGAAGCCACTGATAAAAGGTACAAACAAAAAACCCCTCGATTTCTCAAAGGGCTTTTTAATAATGGTGGCTGAGGTTCCCGGAATCCACAAATGAATTTCGGTAGCTGAGCGCAGCCGAAGCTACTTAATCGTAAAGTTAATTGGTAAGTTAAAGTAAACCGAAACTGCTCTTCCGTTTTGTTTACCTGCTTTCCATTTCGGCATTGATTTTACAACACGCATTGCTTCTTTATCGCAATCAGGACAACCTGCAACACCTTTTAATATTTGCGCGTCACTAATTGTTCCATCACCTGTAACAACAAACTTTAAAAAACATTTACCACTAATACCGGCTTCACGGGCCATTGCAGGGTATTGGATATTTTTTTGAATGTATTTCATCATTTCCATTGCTCCGCCCGGAAATTCAGGCATCTCTTCAACCACTGTAAAAATTTCAGGAGCTGCTGCTTCACCCGGTCCTGTATCTTCAGTTGGCACAACTACCGCATCTTTTTCGCCTTCCTGATCTTTTGTGCTTACGTTAGCGTCTTTTACATCTTCCTGCAACTTTTGTGGCTCTTCTTCAACAGCATCGTCTTTAATTACCGGAGGCACAAACTTTACCATCTCAACCATTGGCGGCGGTGGTGGCGGAGGCGGTGGTGGCGGTTGATCTTCAATTGGCGGAGGCGGTGTTAAGTCAATCTGCTCTACCTTTAATGTTTCAGTGTTTTCATCCGTTTTCGGACGATCCATGAATTTTTTCAAACCAAAAAGAAGGAAAGCAAACAAAAGCATTCCTGCCATGATCATTACAACACGTTTGTTGTAATTAGTTCTTAATTCATAAGCGCCATAATTTGTGTTCCTTCCACCGAATACAACAGTATTGCGTGTGTTGTAGGTTTCGCCGGCCCATCCTGTTTTCAGGTCAAGCACCAGCATCAATACTGATACGACTGCGAAAATCCCTATTAAAATAAATAACATGTTTACCTCCTTTTAATTAATTTCCAGTTTTTGCTTTCACTAAATCAAATTCCGACTTCATTATATCAACCATGACATATTTTCCAACAACATTAATATTTAATTCATCGATCACATCAATTACATTTTTATAAGTTGCTTGATCATCAGTTTTAATTAAATAAGTGTAAGATTCTTTATCAGCCTTTACTTCCCTCACCATTCTTTTATAAGTAGTATCTGCTAATTGTTTTGCTTCGTGTCTTTTTTCAAGAGCCCTGATCTTATCCTGCATGGGTTTGTTTTTATCTAGCAAATATTTATGCAAGCTACTTTGATCAAAACTTAATTCAGATAAAACTGTTGCCGGACCTTTATCATCAGGCACTGCTCTGAATTGACCTTCATAATAAAAAATGCGGTTGTCTTTCGATAATAAAAAAGTAATACCTTTCTTAACCTCTTCAATTTTCTGATCGGGAGGCGGAGGAGCGGGGAACGTTAGCTCCATTGATTTCGGTTTACTGAAAGTTGCGGTTAATACGAAAAAGGTTAATAATAAAAATGCTAAGTCAACCATCGGCGTCATATCAATGCGCGTTGATTGTTTCTTGGCACGTTTCTTACCGCCTTTATGCCCGCCGCCGCTGTCTGCTATTTCTGCCATTGTATAATATTTTAAATTTTAATTTATCATGAAGCGATGTTTTCATCAGCTTCATAGTTAATATCTATTTTTTTGGATTGATAACAGTACCGCCGCCTTCTAACGATGTAATTAAATTAAATTGATATAATTTAAGATCGGTAAATGTTTTGATCACATCCTTAACAAAAATGTATTTTGTATGCGCGTCACATTTAATTGCGTAGCGTGGTTTTTCCGCTTTGAATTCAGCGCCTGCTTGGGCTGCTTTTTCTTTAGCTGCCTGATAAACCCTAACTGCTTCTGTGCCGCCAAGGTTGATCCAGTCTTTTAGCTGATTGTTTGGAGTAATGGTATCTAATGGTATACCTTTTTGTGGCTGAAACTTTTTCCGCTGGTCTTCTGTTGCATCAATATATTTAGGTAGATCTTTTATATCTACACCAAAACTTGACAAGCCGGTAAATTTAGTGATCTGCTGTTCAGTAAAATTTACTTTATATCGTTTTGCCATTTCAATAAGGGCATTCTTTTTAGCAGTTGAATTACTGATTCCAAAAAAAGCACGTCCGTTATTATCAATTGTTACAAGAATATGGTTATCGGGTAGATCAACCTGCCCAATTGATGATGGAGGGTCAACTACTACGGGTTCTGCCATGCGGAAGGAAGCTGTCAACATAAAAAAGGTAACCAATAGGAAAGCCAGATCCACCATGGGTGTCATATCTAGCGCCGGGGCTCCTCCTTTTGATGGTTTTTTTGACATTTTCTTTGTGTTTTAATATTTAGATGAATACTTAATTAATTTTCCATAAAACTCTTTTATGTAAGGTCGTCATGGTGAGCTTGCCGAACCATTCAATAACGAGCTATGCGAGTTATTTACCGCTGGCTTGGAATTCCTGGATAATAGAGAATCCTGCTTCATCCATAGCATAAGTAATGGTATCGATCCTATTACTGAAATAGTTATAGAAAATGATAGCAAATGCTGAAGTTAAGATACCTACTAATGTATTTACAAGTGCCTCAGAAATACCTGTTGCAAGAGCTGAAGTATCAGGAGCACCTGCAGCTGATAAAGCGGCAAACGCACGGATCATACCCACAACAGTTCCGATCAGACCAGCTAATGTACCAATAGAAGCCATAGTTGAAATAACCACCATGTTTTTTGACAACATTGGTAATTCTAATGAAGTTGCTTCCTCTAAAGCTTTTTGAATCGCATGAACTTTCGCCTCTTTATCCATATTTGAATCGCCTTGAACGAATTGGTATTTAGATATTCCTTCACGAACTACATTAGCCAAAGAGCCTTTTTGTTTATCGCACTCCGCTTTAGCGCCATCAAAATCGTGAGTAGAGATCAAAGATTTTATTTTAGAAACAAATTTATCGGTATGTCCGCTGCCGCTTGCTTTCATAATAGTAATGAAACGCTCAATGGCAAAAGTAATTACTGTTAATAAGAAACCAATTAGGATAGGAACAATAAATCCTCCCTTGTACATGGTTCCTAAAATGTTAACCGGATGTCCCTCAGCATTAAAATTGCTGGACGCGCCTAAAATTGTTGTGTAAATGAACCAGCCAATGCCAATACAAATTACAATGGCTAATGCTGAAACCACTAATGGAAATCCTCCCGATGTTTTTTTGTTGCTCATAGATTTTATGTGTTAGTTATTATTTTAATTTTATACGATTGCCAAACTTAGCAAATTAGTTTTAATTCTAAAAGTTTTAACGATCAACATTTCTGTTAATGTTAATGAACGCTTTTAAGACGCAAATATTACTTTTATTTCATACCCAAACCTCAATATTCTAATAACTGGTATTGGTTTAAGAATAAGTGGTAATTTTAAGCGATTTTTTTCTGAAGTTAAGATAATAAGGATGCGATGAATATTGAAGAATTAAGATGCTATTGCCTTAGTAAAAAAGCGGTTGAAGAATGTTTTCCCTTTGATGCCGAAACGCTTGTGTTTAAAGTAATGGGAAAAGCCTTTTTATTAACCGGAATAGAATCGAAACCGGTAGAGTTTAATGTTAAATGCGAGCCCGAAAAAGCAATCCAGCTCCGTGAAAAATATAATTGCGTTAAACCCGGTTACCACATGAACAAAAAGCACTGGAATACAGTGGTTTGCGATGGAACAGCATCTTCAAAACTTCTAAAAGAATGGATCGACCATAGCTATGATGAGGTTGTAAAGGGTTTAACCGGAAAACAAAAGCAAGAGCTTGAGAAAAGATAATTAATTTGCCAAATAACCCTTTTTTAGTAAATTTGCATCCCTATTTCTACGAAGTGGTCCCTTCGGGAAGAGTAAAATGGGCAAAAAACAATACATAGTAAAATTTGCCGGTTTGCCAGTTGGAACTCACGAATTTGAGTTCAAAATAAGAGGGACGTTCTTTGAGCAGTTTAACGAAAATGAAATTACAGAAGCAGATATTGATATTACTGTTGTTCTGGTAAAACAAAACAACTTAATGCAAATGCAGTTTGAAATTAGCGGAACCGTTAATTTAA
Organism: Bacteroidia bacterium; assembly: GCA_035567575.1. Lineage (GTDB taxonomy): Bacteria > Bacteroidota > Bacteroidia > B-17B0 > Aurantibacillaceae > JAHEYG01. The sequence goes on along the minus strand of DATMPR010000515.1, from coordinate 2,724 downwards.
GCTGCGACCGTTGTCTGAAATATTATGATTTTCCAATTGAAGCTTCAGAAAATCTGGTTATTAAATATGGTAATCCCGAAGAGAGCAATGATGAGATCATATCTGTTAATGAAACAGCAGGCTATGCAGATATATCGCATTATTTATTTGAATATATAACATTAGCTTTACCTTCAAGGCGCGTAGCTTGCGAGGTAGATGAAGATTTTGAGTGCGATGAAGAAACATTAAAAAAGTTAAACGAGAATTTAATACAAGATGAAGAAATAAATCCCATTTGGGAAAAATTAAATAAATTAAAGATCAATAAAAATTAAAAACCGGATAAAGTAGAGCAATTTCACTTTATCATAAATTAAGAAACCATGCCAAATCCAAAACGAAAATTATCGCGCTCACGCAGAGATTCACGTCGTGCTACATATAAAGCTCCGCACATGACCATTGCAAAAGATACCACTACCGGCGAAGCTCATTTATTCCACCGCGCACATTGGTTCGAAGGTAAACTTTACTACAAAGGAAAAGTAGTAATGGAAAAAGCAACAGCTTAGAATATCTTTCTGAAAAGAAAAAAGCACTCTATTATGAATGGGGTGCTTTTTTATTTTCATTCGGCGTGAAAAATTACGAATTACGATTGACGAAATACGAATTTGTTGGTGCAAACCTGAACCAATTTTGATCGGTTTAAATTAGAATTTCAAGGGTTTTTTGGCTTTTCAGGATTTATTTTGCCTTCTTATTCGTCAATCGTAGTTTGTACTTTGTCAATCTGTTAAATAGGCGTTTAATAACTTTAAAAGTTTATTGTTGTATTATTAAACCTAAATTTGTTTTTTAGCCTTCTAAAATCAACAGCATAAATATGAAATGCCCATGTTGCCAAAAACAAATGATGAAGAATATAATATGGGCATTCCATGTGACCTTAACAAAACAAATTAAAAACACATGAAAATTGGTTTTGATATTATGGGTGGCGATTTTGCTCCTAAAAATTGTCTCGATGGGGCAATTTTAGCGGCTAAAGCTTTACCTGATGACGCTATAATCGTTTTAATCGGCGACTCGGAAGCGGCAAAAAAATATTTAACTGAGCAAAAAGCTAATTTAAATCGTTTTGAGTTTGTGCATACCACTGAAACACTGGAGATGGGCGCTCATCCTACAAAAGCTCTAGCACAAAAACCTAACAGCAGCATCGCTCTAGGATTTAAATTATTAAAAGAAGAAAAAATACAATCTTTTTCAAGTGCGGGGAATACGGGAGCAATGTTAGTTGGATCTATGTTTTCAGTAAAAGCTGTTCCCGGCGTTATTCGTCCAAGTATTGCTAATCCTTTACCAAAAGAAAATGGCGGCTGGGGTTTAATTTTAGATGTTGGCACAAATGCCGATTGTAAACCCGATGTATTATATCAATTTGGTATTTTAGGTTCCATCTTCGCGCGCGAAGTTTATAAAATAAAAAATCCGAAAGTGGCTTTATTAAATATTGGCGAAGAACCAGAAAAAGGAAATCTTGTTGCTCAAGCTACTTATAATTTAATGAAGGATTCGAAAGATTTTAATTTTGTTGGTAATGTGGAAGGCAGAGATCTGTTCAATGATAAAGCGGATGTAATTGTTTGCGAAGGTTTCACCGGCAATGTTGTTTTAAAAATGGCCGAAGCAATTTATACTATTTTAAGAAAGAAGAAAAAAACCGACGGATATTTCGATCAGTTTAATTACGAGTTATATGGCGGCACACCTATCCTAGGCATTAATTCAAATGTTTTAATTGCGCATGGCATTTCAAGTCCGGAAGCGTTTAAAAACATGCTGGTTTTAGCAAAGGAAATTGTTGATGTTAAATTGAGTGATAAAATTAAACAAGCTTTTGAGTAATGATTAAAGCAGCTATTACTGCAGTGGGCGGTTGTGTTCCCGATTTCGTTTTAACTAACGAAATTCTTTCTACTATGGTTGATACCAATGATGAGTGGATCACGTCACGCACCGGAATTAAAGAACGCCGTATTTTAAAAGGCGAAGGCAAAGGACTTTCGGATATGTGCGTTATCGCTACCGAAGAATTACTAAAAAAACGCGGCATTAAAGCTGATGAACTGGATATGGTAATTGTAGGAACCATTACCGGCGATTATATTTTTCCTTCCACATCAAATGTAATTTGTGATAAAATAGGTGCTAAAAATGCATGGGGTTTTGATCTGTCAGCTGCATGTTCAGGATTTATTTACGCTTTAGCAACAGGCGCACAATTTATTGAAACGGGCAAGTATAAAAAAATATTGGTACTTGGCGGCGATAAAATGTCGTCTATAATTGATTATACCGATCGTGCAACATGTATTATTTTTGGTGATGGCGCCGGCGCTGTTTTATTAGAACCGACGACTGAAGATCTAGGCGTGAAAGATTTTATTTTAAAAGCTGATGGAGCCGGAAGAAATTATTTATGCATGCACGCGGGAGGTTCTGTAATGCCGCCAACTCACGAAACCGTTGATGCCCGCAAACATTTTGTTTATCAGGAAGGGCAAGCCGTTTTTAAATTTGCTGTTAAAGGCATGGCCGATGTTAGCGCAGAAATGATAGAGAAACATAATTTAAAAGCAGAGGATATCCAATGGTTGGTTCCACATCAGGCCAACAAACGTATTGTTGATGCAACCGCAACCAGAATGGGCGTAGGGCCGGAGAAGGTTATGATGA
>DATMPR010000514.1:0-4576 GCA_035567575.1 Bacteroidia bacterium | reverse complement strand
TCATCATATTGATTCGGTAATTTTCAATAATTCAACTTGTATTGATGGCAGAACAAGAAACGGAATATTGATTTTCAATTATTCAGCTTCCACAAACGGAGCAAAACATTATCGCGATCCGGGATTTAATTGCGTAGTAACATCGAATGGTTATTCGGTTGATGGAAATGCAGTAAATATTATCAGCAAAAACATAATTAATACAACTCCACTTGGTTTCAATCCTTCAACCACAAATTTAACCTGGAATATTACAGGACATATTCAAGTTCTGAGATCAAATGGAACACATGATTTTAGTTATACAAGAACAAAAACTTTATTAAACACTTCTGATGCTAATGTTTACCATGGTTCTCCAATCGCGATCAGCTGGAATCTTGCCAGAATTGGAATTACAGGAAGCGCAAATGGAACTACAGCAAGCGGAAAATCATATAGTGCCAATATTACCGGACAATTAATCAGAGATTTTGGAGCATGTACTATAAGCGGCCGTCATCCATTTATTCAGGGAACTTTTGAATTTAGCCCTAGCGGAAAAGCAACACGTTATTTTGATTTTGGAAATGGTTCATGCGACTTAAACGCTACAGTTACCATTAATGGGAAAACACATAATATCACACTCCCATAAACAAAAATTTGTTTAGTTAAAGCCGGCGTGAATTTTAATTTATGTCGGCTTTTTTTATTTGTTATTTGCAATATTTTAGGAGTGGTCCATTTGCATTAGTATAACCAAAACTGATTGCTTTTTGAAAATCTGTACACGGATCTTGTTTCAGGTTTACTTTTGCAACACCTTTCCAATAATAAGCTTCAGCAAAACGCGGATCAATATCCGTACAAATTACCAGATCATCCAAACACTCTGAAAATCTTTGCATTTTTCCTAAAACAATTGCCCGGCGGAAATAAAAAGACGGCTCTTTTGAATTAAGAATAATGCATTTATTATAATGCACCAAAGCATTTTCAAGTTGATTTATATCAGAGTAGCAATTTGCAGTAATAAAATTGGCTCCAACATTATCAGGTTCTGTTTTCAAAACAGTTTCTGCATCTGAAAGTGATCTGGAATAATCTTTTAATGTATAATAAACCTCCGCTCTTGATACGAATGCTTTTGAATAATTTTTTAATTCTGTTGCTTTTGTAAAGTCTTTCAAAGCTTCTTCAAGGCGATTATTTTTTGCATAAAGTAAGCCTCTGTTATAATATCCCTTTAAATAATTCGGATTTAAATTAATTGCCGAATTTAAATAACTAAATGCTTTTGAATTTTCACCGCTTAACATGTATTCAGCGCCCAGGCTGCTTAATGCAATTTCTGAGTTAGGATATTTTTTTACAATATCTCTCCAAAAACTAATACCATTTTTCCAAATATTATTCCGCAGATGTGTACCTATTAATAATCCAATTGCCAAAATCGAACACACTGTAATTGAAAAATTTGTTTTTTTAAAAAAATTAAAAATGAAAAAAGTGAAAGGAAAAATAATTCCCAAACCTGCAATGTAAATGTAGTGGTCGGCCATAAGAATTGCTCCGGACTTGATAAGCTGCAATACAAAAATAATATTCCCTGCAAAAAACAATAAACCTCCTGCAAGCATTTTTTTGTTTTTTCTGATGGCATAAATCAATAAAAGCAAAGAAGAAATAAACAAAACCAAACCGACAAAAAATAAAATAGTGAAGTCAGTTTTTGGATAAGGATATATAGCGGACAAACCAATTGGAACAAACAACTTTAATACATATAACATAAATGCATAGCCGGAAAACAATAATTTTTGAGGAAAGGAAAAATCCTGATCGAGCTTTAAAAAACCAGCGTATGTTTGAGCTTTAATGGCTATAATTCCGAATATAAGAGACAGAATAAAAAATGGAATTTTTTCTAAGAAGATCTTTTTATGAAAGAGCCTGTTTAACCAAAGATCAATAGCAAATAATGCAATCGGGAAACTCACCGCCATTCCTTTAGAAAATAAAGCAGTAATAAAAATTAATAGAAGAACAAGATAATTTTTGAGCGAACTGCTATTTAAATACCGCAAGTAGAAGATCAAGCCTGAAAGATAGAACAAGCCGGACAAAAGATTTTTTCGTTCTGAGATCCATACAACGCTTTCGGTTTGCATTGAATGTAATGCGAAAATTAAAGCAGTAAACAACGCAACAAATTTGTTGCTTTGGAGTTCATTAAAAAGAAAAAACACCAGTACAGAAGTCGTAACATGTAAAAAAATATTATGAAGATGATAAACCCAGCTGGAATCTTGTCCTAAATAATAATCAATTGAAAATGAAACCATGGTCAATGGGACATAATTGCCAAGGTAATAGTTTGAAAAAAACGATCTGATATTGAACTCTCTTACCGCGGAATTATTAAATGTAAAATCCGCGTCATCCCAACTTATAAAATCAGCTTTTATTATATTAAAATACGCTGCAAAAATTGCAATTACAATAAACAATATGCAGTATAAATTTGATTTATTTAAGATCCATTTCGTCATTAATAATGATGCAAAAATAAGGTATTATAGATTTGATTATGTATTTATAAAAGTATTAAAAAACTTAATGAATGAACACATTGATTTTTTCTAAAAAGGAAATTCACTCTGTAATTTCAAAGAAATAATATAGCTTTGTAAAAAACATTCGGGTTACAATTTAAAAGTTAATAACTTTGTTTGCAGCTGATAAGTTTTAAATAATTTACATTGAAAAAAACAGGACATATTAAAAAACCAAGTTTTGACGAAATTTACATGGAGCTTGCCGAAAAACTGGCTTTACGTTCGCATTGTGTTAAAGCTCAGGTTGGTGCCGTTTTAACTAAGGATACCCGCATTATTTCTCTTGGATATAATGGTCCTCCCGCAGGTACACATAATTGCGATCAGGAATGGCCTGAACATGGTTGTCCGCGCGATAGTAAAGGAAGTTGTTCGTTAGCCTTGCATGCTGAGCAAAACGCGATTTTGTATGCGGCGAAGAATAATTTTTCGATCGACGGCTCAACTTTATACGTTACATTATCACCTTGTATTGCCTGCGCGCGCGTTATTTTTTCGGTTGGGATCAGGAAAGTTTTTTATAAATATAGTTACGCTAAATTTAAAGGTATTCCTACCGATGAAGGCATTGACTTTTTAAAAAAATTCGGCGTTGAGGTCATTCAACATTAAATATTTTGAAAAGTAAAATTTCAAAATATTTTCTCTTCGTTTTTTTACTGTTTTCCTGTATTTCTTTTTCTCAAAAGCAACCCGAAACAAAAGAACCGACAAAAGCGGCTGAAGGAAACAAAAGAGCAATCAGGAAACAAGAAAAAAAAGAAGCGAAAGAACGGCGGAAATTAGAAAAGGCAGAGCGGAAAGCCATCAAAGCTTATCATAAGCGATTACAAACAAAAAAAGTAAGAAAGCGAATGAAAAGAAGCAAGAAAACTGCCATCCAAAATAATACACATTCACGCGATCCCTTTTTCAAAAGGTTATTCAAAAAGAAAAAGAAGGTTTAACCAAATAAGCCTGAAAACTGTCCACTTATTTAAATCATAGTACCACATTTAAAATGACGGAATTTAGCCTGAAATATAGCTGTAATATTGTGTTAAAGTATGTTAAGCTATATCAAATACATCCATTCTTATGAAAAACAATTATTCTTTGACTATCAGTACATTAGAAATTGTCCATAAAAATATTTGCACATTAAGATAGCGGTTCATATTTTTAAGCTTTTTAACAAAAATGAATTTTAAGTTAATTTAACAATATGTTTAGAAAAATTTACCTTTTAGTTGTAAGCTTATTTGTTTGTGGTTTTAGCGCCCTTGCGCAAAATAACACCGGAGCTATTAAAGTTTTGTTGAAGGATAAAGGCACTAACGAAGCCATTCCTTTTGCTAACGTTGTTGCCTATCAGGGTGGAGTTCAAGTTGGGGTAGGTACTACCAATATGGATGGTGAATGTTTTATTAAACCGTTATCTCCGGGTAAATATGATGTAAAAGGTGTTTATGTTGGTTATCAAGCTTCTGAAGTTAAAGGCGTTTTGGTTGGTGAAGGGAGAACTGCATATATCACAATTGCATTATCAAATGGAGATGGAGTTGATCTGCAAGCTATTGATGTTATCGCATACCAGGTTCCTTTAGTTGATCCGGATACAAAAAGCGGAGCGGTTGTAGACAGAGAGCAATATCAAAACATGGCAACAAAAAACATTAACTCAGTAGCAGCAACTACCGCAGGTGTTTTTCAATCTGATGAAGGAAAAGGTTTAAATGTTCGCGGCGGTCGCGAAAATTCAACAACTTATTTTGTGGATGGTATTAAAATTCTTGGAGGTTCTGCTTTGGGATTGCCTCAGCAATCGGTTGATCAGATCGCTGTAATTACGGGTGGTTTACCTGCTATGTATGGTGATGCAACGTCAGGCGTAGTTTCGATCACAACCAGAGGCCCGCAAGGGAAATTTTTTGGTGGTGTTGAATTAATTTCATCTCAGTTAACTGATGCTTACGGATACAACTCTTTAGGTTTTA
>DATMPR010000513.1:0-7318 GCA_035567575.1 Bacteroidia bacterium | reverse complement strand
TTAGATTTAAGGTTTATTTTTTGGTTTAGCAGATCTAATTTTTATCTAATTTAATAAATTAAATCTTTCGTGTTGAATAATATTTGCACCATTTTTTTAATCCGCATTCCGGACATTTTGGAGACCTGGCCAGGCAGATATACCGACCGTGCAATATCAACCAGTGATGTGCCCTTGGCACCAGTTCTTTTGGGATAAATTTAATGAGTTGTTTTTCTGTTTGCAAGGGATTTTTGGCGTTTGTAGTTAGCCCTAACCGCGCCGAAACCCTGAAAACATGAGTATCCACGGCCATAGCAGGTTTATCATATATGACTGAAGCTATAACATTAGCAGTTTTGCGTCCCACACCGGGTAGTTTTACGAGATCCTCAACCTCAGAGGGCATTATGCCTTTAAAATCATTTAACAGCATTTTTGCCATTCCAACTAAATGCCTGGCCTTATTGTTAGGGTAACTTATGCTTTTTATATAGGTAAAAATTGTATCGCTGCTGGCTGCCGATAAAGCTTCAACATTAGGGTAATCTTTAAACAAAGTGGGCGTTACCATATTTACCCGCTTATCGGTACATTGGGCAGATAAGATAACGGCTACTATTAGCTCATAAGGGTTTTTATAATGAAGCTCAGTTTCCGCTAAAGGAACATTGGTTTTAAAATAATCTAAAATATGAGTGTAGCGTTCCTGTTTGGTCATACATTAATCGGTTCCTGAGCTATCCATTACTGAGCTTGTTGAAGTACAAGGACAAAAATAATCTTAAATACAGAAGGTTTTTATTTTTATGAGTAATTTTAAGCAAATATAACATGAACTTTAGGTTACCATATATTTTATTGCTGATCTTAATTTTGCCGCAAGCTTGCACAAATCCTCCAAAAGAGGAAAAGCATATTATGATCAACAAAGAAGCGGTTAAAAAACAATTTGTTGAGGCTAATAAACTTTTGGCCAAAAAAGAATCCGATGATATGGATGCTTATGCCCGTAATCATAAACTTAATTTCATTAATACCGATCTGGGATTAAGATATTTTGTTTACGCCCCCTCTGCAAAAGGAGATAGCATTAAAGATGGATCTGAAATCACCATGGATTTTATAGTTTCTTTATTGGATGGTACCGAATGTTATTCGTCAAAAGAAAGCGGTCCGCGTAAATTTGTTGTGGGTAAGGAGGATATTGAAAGCGGCATTCAATCGGGTGTAAAATTTCTGAAAAAAGGCGATAAAGCTATTTTTCTGATCCCATCCCATTTAGCGCATGGTTTATTGGGAGATATGAATAAAATACCGCCACAAATGCCTATTGTTTATGATATTCATGTATTAAACTGATGTTTTCATTAAGAAATTATTGTTTTTTGGCACTTGTATCCGGACTTTTTTTTGCAGGCTGCAAATCCAAACCCAAAATTTATTTTGATGGATTTTCTCGTAACGAAGCGGGTTTATATTACAAAATTGTATCTATTGGTGATGGCGATTATAAAATAAATGTGTGGGACGATATAAATTTCACCTGCGCTTTTAAAAAGCAAAACGATTCAGTTTTTTTCTCCTCATCCCACGAAAAAATATATTTTGATCCTTCAGATTCCCTCGATAAATCAATGTTTTTAGCGCATTTCAGAAATTTGGTAAAGGGCGACAGCGTTATTTATTACATAAAAACAAAAACATTTTTCGAAAGCTATTTCCAAACTCCGGTACCCGGTTATTGTAAAAACGATTCGCTTATTAAAGTTGAAATAGGGATAAAAGATCTAAAAAAAGAAGTAAAAATCACTGAAAAAGAACTAAAGATCATTAAAAAATTTATTAAAAAAAATGATTATAAAATTGTGACGGAATTACCTAATAAGATCTTTATTTTAGAGCATGAACCGGGGACAGGCACGGATATAGTTGCTTATGGAAAATCGGTTACTATTAGCTATAAAGGCTCGTTTTTAAACGACAGTTTATTTGATAGTCCATTATATCCCTTACAATTTAACTATGGTACACCTGATCAATTAATAAAAGGCCTAAATTTTGTTATAAAGGGCATGCACAAAGGCGAATTTATTAAAATAATATTACCTTCGTACCTCGCTTATGGCGAAAGTGGGAATACCAATGGAACGGTGGCCCCATTTACGCCTTTGCTATACGAAGTAAAAATAACTGACATAAAATAAACCAACATGAACAAAAACCTGGTACTCACCACATCTATTGCTGTTTTAGCAATGGTATCTTGTAAAAATTCCGATTTTGACGGCTATACTAAAGCCGAAAACGGATTGAATTATAAATTTTATAATCACGATGAAAATGGCATGCATCCTAAAGAAGGTGATGGTGTTGCTTTCTCTTTTATAATTAAAAAAAGATCAAACGATTCTGTTTTAGTTGATTCTAAAACTATTACGGGTGATGGCAGCGGTGTTTTCCGTTATATGTTGCCAAAATCGTCATTCGTAGGAAGTATTGAAGATGCTTTAGCGATGATGAGTAAAGGTGATAGTGCTTCATTTATCGTGAACGCTGATTCGTTTTTCCTTAAAACACAGCGTGCAAAAGAATTACCTCCGCATATCAAACCGGGAGAATTCTTAACCATTTCGATTAAGGTTGCTGAAGTAAAACCAAGAGCTGAAATTGAAGTTGAGCAAAAAAAGAAACAAGCCGAAATGCAAAAAATGGCTATGGAAATGCAGGCAAAAGAAAAACCTGCATTCGATAAATATTTAGCCGATAATAAAATAACCACTAAACCAACTGCAAGCGGTTTAATTTATATCGAAACTAAAAAAGGTTCGGGTGCACATCCTGCAGCTACAGATCAGGTTGTAGTAAATTATTTAGGAACATTATTAGATGGTACAAAATTTGATAGTTCCGCTGATCATGGCGGCCCTGCAACATTTGGCTTAAACCAGGTAATACCGGGCTGGACAGAAGGTTTACAGTTAATGGCTAAAGGCGGAAAAGCAAAATTAGTTATCCCTTCTGCATTAGGATGGGGACCTCAGGGTAACGGTCAGGTAATTCCACCTTATGCGCCGGTTGTGTTTGAAGTAGAATTAGTAGATATTAAAGCACCGCAGGCAGAAGTTACACCAACTCCTCCGGGAAAATAATGAAGTAGACTAAAGGTCACTTCATTATTAATTAAAAAGAATAATAAGATATAAAATATGAAAAAGAGTTTAGTATTATTAGCGGCACTTTTTTTAGTAGCCAATGTTGCATTCTCTCAAAAGAAAGAAAAAGTTAAACTTAGTAAAATGGACAAAGAATTTTTAGAAAAACAACCCGATGGCATTTACGCCAAAATTGAAACTTCAAGAGGAACTATTTACGCATTTTTGGAAAGCAAGGTGGTGCCAATGACAGTTGCTAATTTTGTTGGACTTGCAGAAGGAACACAAACTAACACAGCGAAACCTGCAGGTGTGCCTTATTATGACGGACTTATTTTTCACCGTATCATTCCGGGATTTATGATCCAAGGCGGTTGCCCGAAAGGAAACGGAATGGGTGAACCGGGTTATAAATTTGCCGACGAATTTGTACCAAATAGTGAGCTAGGTAAAAACGGATACAAACGCGGTGTTCTCGCAATGGCAAATTCCGGCCCTAATACCAATGGCAGTCAGTTCTTCATTATGCATAAAGATTATGCTTTGCCTTATAGCTATAGCATATTCGGACATGTAGTTTCAGGAATTGAAGTTGTAGATTCTATTGTAAATAGTCCGCGCAATGGAAGTGATCGTCCTGATGTTGATCAAAAAATCAATCACATTACCATTTTACGTAAAGGAAAAGATGCAGAAGCATTTGTTGCTGATATAAATAAAATAATGGAGGATAAAATTAAAACCGATCACATGGCAATGGAAAAAATATTAAAAGAAAAATATGGTTCTGCTGCTACAACAGGCTCAGGTTTAAAACACATCATCGAAAAAAAGGGTGATGGTCCCGGAATTAATCCCGGTGATAACGTAACTTTTCATTGCACAGGGTATTTATTGGATGGAACAAAATTCTGGTCATCATACGATGGACCGGGCCAGCCTTTATCATTGCCAATGGGTGCAAATCCGCCAAAATTAATTCCCGGTATGGAAGAAGGAATTGTATTATTAAAACAGGGTGGTAAAGCTAAATTGATCATCCCGCCGAATTTAGGTTATGGCGCAGCAGGTTCTCCTCCTGTAATCCCACCTAATTCATGGTTAGTGTTTGATGTTGAGGTTTTAAAGGTTGGTAATTAATAACGATGAGCGACGAAGCAAAAGAAGCGGTTGTAAAAATTTTAACCGACTATCTTGAACAAAACGGTCACCGTAAAACGGCCGAACGCTTCGCCATTTTGAATGAAATTTATTCGCACGACGGGCATTTTGATATTGAAGGTCTTTATTTAATGATGAAAAATAAAAGGTACCGCGTTAGCCGCGCTACTTTGTATAATAACATTGAGTTGTTGTTGGAAGCAGGATTGGTTATTAAACATCAGTTTGGCAAAAATCTTGCGCAATTTGAAAAAGCTTACAAATACAAACAACACGATCATTTAATTTGTACAGATTGCGAAAGAGTACTTGAGTTTTGTGATCCGCGCATCATGCAAATTCAAAAAATGACTGAAGAGTTATTGCACTTTGATATTTCTCATCATTCTTTGAATTTTTTTGCGAAATGCCGGAACTTAAAAGAAAAAGGAAAGTGCGAACATTATAAAAAATAAAATATGCTATTTGATTTCTCCATATCCGAACAACCAACCTGCGTTATTCTTTCGTTATCAGGCGAACTGATCGAGAAAAACCAGTCGATGGATCTATTAAAAAAAGTAGATGAATTAGTGGAAGGCGGCAAAACTAAAATCGCGCTCGATCTGGCTAATTTAAAGTATATGAACAGCAGCGGACTCAATAGCATGATACAATTACTAACCAAAGCCAGAAAAGATGGCGGTGAGGTTGTAATTTGTAATATGAATAAAAAAATTAACGAGTTACTCCTTATCACCAAATTAAACACTTTGTTCAAGGTGGTTGATACCGAAGCTGAAGCGGTTGCTCTGCTGGGAAAGTAAAATGAACTTCTTTTTCTGATTTTTTAAAGGGATTTGGAAATTGCTTCAAAGTATTTAATGTAATTTTTAATAAAGGTCTTTTGTTTCTTGTGTAATTGCAGGTATGATATTTGGTCGGGTTGTGGGCGCAACAATTAGTTTTTTTGGATTAGAAAAAAACCTTAACTTAAATTAAGCCAAAAGCAAAATGAAAAGAAATCTATTACTTATTTGTTTTTTCGGTTGTATTATTTTTAATGGTCATGCTCAGGTAAGAATTTTATTTGATGCAACAAAAGCGCAAACTGCGGGTAATGCGGATTGGGTGATTGATACGGATCTAAATAATATGTCGTGGAACCCAAATGCTTGTATCGGATGCGGAAACGAATCGAACGCGCAAAAAATGCCGACACCGGCACAAAGCGGAATTACTGCCTCAACACCGGAAACTTATTGGACAGGCTCTTTATCAAATTGGGGAATAGATTGCGTGAAACGCGGTTACAGCGTTGAAACCTTACCATATAACGGACAAATTACTTACGGAAACCTAACAAATCCTCAGGATTTATCTAACTATAAAGTTTTTATAAGTGACGAACCTAATATTTTATTTACAGCGAGTGAAAAAACAGCCATCATGAATTTTGTAAAAAATGGCGGTGGTTTATTTATGATCTCTGATCATACTGTGAGTGATAGAAATAGTGATGGATATGATTCACCGGTAATTTGGAATGATCTGATCCAAAATAATAGTGTTCAGAATAACGCTTTTGGTTTTTCGTTTGATCTGTTAAATTATTCGCAAACAAGCAGCAATGTTTTAGTTTCAGCAACCGATTCTATTTTGCACGGACCAATGGGAAATGTTACGCAAGTAAAATGGTCGAACGGAACAAGCATGACGTTAAATACACTTCAAAATCCTACAGTTAAAGGAGTAGTTTTTCAAACAGGTGCTTCAACTGCGGGATCAAATAGTGTAATGTGTGCGTATTCGCGTTGGTTTGCCGGTAAAGTAGGAGCAATAGGTGACAGTTCACCGCCGGATGATGGAACAGGTGATGTAAATGATGTTTTGTATAATGGCTATACTTTAGATGCGGCAGGAAACCATCAGCGTTTAATTATGAATATGACGATCTGGTTAACATTAGGCGGCGGCCCAACCGGAATTGAAGAAATTAATAAAGAGAATGATTTTTTATTGTATCCTAATCCAACAAATAATAATCTGACAATAAAATTAATCGAAACTTTTGATCATGCACCTGAAATTAAGATCACAAATGTAAATGGTGAGTTAATGAAAGTAAGTGCTATTAAAAACAGCGGTAATCAAATCTTATTGGATATTTCTAATTTAAGCGATGGCTGTTATTTTATGAGTCTGAATGCAGAAACAAGCTCTGCTGTAAAAAAATTAGTGGTGATGCACTAAATTAAAGTCTGATTCCTATTACGCAAACATCATCTACCTGCTCAAGTTCACCTTTCCATTGCGTAAAAGTGATTTCTAATTTTTCGTTCTGCGTATTTAAAGGTAAAGATGCAATTTGATGTAAAGTTGAATTCAATTGTTTGTATTTTAATTTTTTTCCTTGCGGACCGCCAAATTGATCGGAGTAACCATCCGTTAGTAAATATAAAATATCTCCTTTTTTATATTGCACGGTTTGTAAATTAAACGAATCTTGTTTTTCACCCTGACCAACAGGCATTTTATCGTAAGGTAATTCGTTAATTATGTTGTTTGCATAAAGTAATACACGGTTGTTAGCAGAAGAGTAGGTGACCGTGTTATTCGTTTTATCAAAACAAACTAATGTGCCGTCAAAACCATCTTTTTGTTCTTCCTGAGAAATACTCGCGATCAATTTCCGTCTTACATAATTAAAAACTTCATTGGGCTTGTAAATTCCTTTTTCATTTATGGCTTCACTTAAAAAACCGATGTTCAATAAACTCATGAATGCACCGGGTACGCCATGGCCTGTACTATCACACACTGCTAAATAGAATAGTTGGGAGTTGGATGCCGGGAGTTCTGAGTGACCTTTGCTCCCAACTCCGAACTCTTTACTCCGAACTGAAGTGGCCCAATAAAAATCACCGCTTACAATATCTTTTGGTTTAAATAGAATAAAATATTCTGAAAGATTTTCTTTTAAAAAACTATCATGCGCCAATAAAGTATATTGTATGCGCTTTGCATAATTAATGGAATCAACA
>DATMPR010000512.1:0-2444 GCA_035567575.1 Bacteroidia bacterium | reverse complement strand
TTACTCTCATAATACATTTTATCAAAATCAACACCGAGAGTTTTGTATGTTTTGTCAAAACCATCGTAAACCCATTGGTTCATTTTTTTCCAGAGGTCTTTAACTTCTTTATCATTTGCTTCCCATTTCTGAAGCATTTGTTGCGCTTCTAAAATTAGCGGCGCTTGTTTTTCGGCTTCTTCTTTGGTTCTACCCTGATCAATTAGATCTGCAATTTCTTTTTTATAAGCTTTATCAAACTCTACATAATATTTACCAACTAAATGATCACCTTTCAGTCCGCTGCTTTCAGGAGTTTCTCCGTTACCAAATTTTTGCCAGGCTAACATGCTTTTGCAAATATGAATGCCGCGGTCGTTAATGATGCTAACTTTTATGACTTTATGTCCTTGCGTTTTTAAAATTTCAGCTACTGAGTATCCTAAAATGATATTACGAATATGACCAAGATGTAAAGGTTTATTTGTGTTCGGAGAAGAATATTCCAACATAATAGTTCTTCCGCTTGAGTTTGTTTTTTTGAAACCGTAATTTTCTGTTTGAGAACTCGAAAAAAAGTTTACCCAAAACGAATTACTCAAACTAATATTTAAAAAACCTTTCACCACATTGTATTTTGTGATGTTAGGATTGTTAGCTAAAATATATTTCCCAAGTGTATCGCCAACAACTTCCGGACTTTGTTTAGCGGCTTTAATAAACGGAAATGTTACAACAGTAAAATCACCTTCAAATTCTTTACGTGTTTTTTGTAAAAGAATTTCAGAATCATTTGCGTTGATGCCGTATGATCTTTGGAGTGCTTCCTTTAAACTTGTAATTAAAAGTTCATGTGCTAACATGGTTGCAAATTTAACAAAAGAGGCGGGTTATTTGAAGTTTATCCCAATAAAAAACCCCGCCCTTCGTCAAGCTCAGGATGACGGGCGGGGTTTCTAAAAAATTATCTTATATTAATAATAACTAAAAACTTTATGGTTTGTCTTTTTCTTATAAGTCCATTCAGCTTTCATTCCGTAAGCGCAGCTTCCTAATGGTACTGACATTCCATTACCATTAGCATCAACACCAAAAGTGCATTTAAGATCAAATGCTTTACTATCAACTTTAATATCAACTGCGCCTTGAGTTGGAGCGTGTGCGCCGCAAGCAGTAGTCCAAATAAATGGAGTTGTAACCTGACTTGTAAAATTATCACCATTGCGGGTAGTTCCATAATTTTCGAGATTAGTTCTGTTATTGCTTATGCCGGTCCCTTCTCCATAACAACTTAAATAAGGTGATGACCAGGTATAAGTAAACTTGCGGTTAATATTATAAACAGCAGTTTTATCACCGTCAAAAGTTACATTTAAATTACTTCCTGTTACTGTATGAACAAGATTTGGTTGTCCCTGAAAGATTAATTCAAACCAGGTATTACCGCTGACATTAGTTACTAATTCTGTTCCGTTCAATTCAACGCTTTTTCCATCGCTGGTTCTTGTAACTTTATAATTAATATAGTCGACCTGCAAAACTGCATTCACATCTTTCCATTTGTAAGCAGGATAATTTTGCAGAGTTAACCGGATGGAGCCGCTCCTGGTACGGTTTAAACAACTTGTGCCATTGTAGTTTACGGTTAATATTCCTTGAGCTTGTTTTGTAACATCTACAGTATAATCGGTACAAACACTTAAAACGCCGTCTATTTGGCCAACTCTTCCGTGTATACTGGAGTTGTTAGACGCTACATTATTAGCATCTGCGATCGCGTTATCAGATTCACCTACCGCCGTTCTGTTATCGGCAGAATCCTGACCGGTTTCATTCTTAAATTCTTTCAGCTTCTTACATCCGGTAAATGCTAAAGTCCCTGATAAAACAATAAGGGCTAAAGTGTAAATTAATTTATTTGATTTCATGTTTGGTGTTGTTTATTATTTATGACTGAAATTGGGTGATTTGGTTTAACGAGACTTAAATATATTGTAATTAATTGATTATCAGTGTGTTTTTCTAAAATGAAGTTTTCTATAAATTTAAAGTATCTAATTTACGGAATTTCTCCAATTAAAAAACATTTTAAATTGATGAATTATGCATATATTTGCCATCCGAAATTAACAATAAAAAGAAGATAAATATGTATCTGACGTCAGAAGTAAAAAAGCAAGTGTTTAAAAAACACGGTGGAAGTGAAAAAAATACAGGAAGTGCTGAATCTCAAATTGCATTATTCACGCATCGCATTGACCATTTAACGGGTCACTTAAAAGATAATAAGAAAGATTTTGGAACACAGCGTTCACTATTAAACTTAGTAGGTAAGCGCCGTGCTTTATTAGATTACTTAAAGCATACTGATATTAATCGCTACCGTGCGATCATTAAAACATTAGATATCCGTAAATAATCCCGATAGCTATCGGGACGGATGTTATTCATTTAGCAGGGGCATT
>DATMPR010000511.1:0-3210 GCA_035567575.1 Bacteroidia bacterium | reverse complement strand
AAAACGTGATTAATTATATTAAGCCGGGATCAATAATTTTATTGCATGTAATGTTCAATAGCAGGGACAACTCCATGAAAGCAATAAGAGCGATCGTAATGGGATTACAGAAGCAAGGGTACCGTTTTGTTACCGTTTCTGAACTCATGACATACGAAGAAAATAAAAGGCAATTATAATTACTGTGGGTCTGTATTCTCAAAAAAGAAAAAGTAAGGTAAAATGACGTGCCGAAATCTAATATATATGGTAATAGAAAATGGTAAGTTGGCCAGGAGCAACAAAATTTACCGTTTTATTCCAAACGTATTATATTTACAGCAGTAAAAATAGAATTATGAACAAACTTCTTCTTTTATTGGCCGTATTTATGATCTCAATTACTTCCTGCCAAAAGAATGCCGGCAATAACGGGCCTTATACCTGTACTTGCCAATATATATTGGTTACCGGTGCTTATTCAAGGGATACTACCACTAATACTACCTACCCAAATGGGACAACGATCACCATTGCCCAGCAAAATTGCCAAAACACACAAACTACACTTAGGGCGGTTAATGGCCTGTCGGCAAACTGCTATATAAAATAAGAGATTTTTTTGTTGGAATGATTTTGGTGAGTACTTTTTCTATTGATCATAAAAACTGCATGTTATGAATGATTTCAAAAAAGTATTTTCTGTTGTTGTAAGCCATTGTACAGAACGAAGATCATTTGAGTTGATAGACTGTTTTGAAATGATCGCTAAAGAGGCACGCATTCCTTTAAATGAGCTTGATATATACCTTAGTTTATTACAGGAATTCGGCCATATTAAATATTCAATACGCGATAGGTCTATTAGCCTCACGTCATTTAATAATAAAAAGGAAAAACAGTTTTGTAATTTAGCCTGAATTTTCATTAATACCTGTACCGCTCATAGAGCGCATTAAAGCAAATCGCCAACACAACCGATATTCCCAGATAAATTACAAGTTGCATAATTAAATGTAAACTGACCTTATCAGTTACTCCATCTAATACGTAATGTATCACACTTGCAACAAGAGCCAGGAACAGCAGGAATGCCACAATAAAAAAAGTAGTTCTTAGTGCATTAATAATATATTTCATTGGTATAGTGGGTTATTTTCACTACTAAATTAAGACTTTCTTTAAATTATACAAGCAATTAACAATTTCAATGATTTCTAATTGCCAGAAATCAAAAGAATATTGAAAAAAATTATTTGATTGCATTAATAGATTGTATTCTAAATATGATCTTATGAAACGACCATGCTAAGGGTGAAAATTTAGCACACAGAGGAATGAATATCCATTAATGCAAAAGCGCTAACGCAGATATTTTGAGGATTGTGTTTCTTGCCGCTATTAGTATTTATATATTTCGCACAGATCGCGAAACCAGCGTGCTATGATAAAAGATATAATTGTGCAAACCAGAATTTGTATGATTAGCCTTATGCTTACCATATAAGTTGCCCCGTTAAATAGCATGAAAATTAAACAGGCGATAAGCGATACAAATAAAATACGGGATAAAAAATAAAAAATAATTTTTAGCGCAATCATAAAATATTTCATCGCTTGGCCTGTTTAGTACGCTAAATTAATACTTATTTAAAAACATACAAGTTTAAGCTCCCTGATCTTAAATACTATCTGAAATTGCCCTCGGGCTGATCCGTGGCTTTGGCTTTTCTTTTTCACCATCAATAAATTTATACCAGTTACCGGCTTCGATTAGTTTTCTTCCTCTTTTTGTGAATCTTACAAAATTCTGCCTGGTAATTTTTTGCGTTTCGTTGGTGTATTCAATTAATGGATTATCACCCGACATGAACTCGTTGAAAGTTTTTCTGCTGATAAAAAACTTTATCATAAACTTTTCGGTATACCTCGCATGTGTATCAAAGTATCCTTCAGACAGGCAGTAATTTATATACTTTATTTGGTGTTGGGAAATATTCATAAACCTCTTTGCTACAGGCAAATATATGGCCTATAGCATCAAATTCGGGTCTTTATTTCCTATTAAACTCTACAACATTAGTCATATATACCCCAACTTAAATTCTGCATCAAAAGAAGCAATTACTTTTGCTATTGTTATAAAAATAAGGTGTACTTCACAATTAAAGGTATTATATAGATGGTTACATTAGTGCTGATGAGATTTGTTTTTAAATTATTACAAAAGAGGCAGCTAATCCCGAAAGTAATTTTAGGTTTTTCTGCTATTTAATGAAATGCAATGACCTATTACGATGCAAATAAGATATTCACCGGCGTTACGTGTCCATATTGTAAAGACATGACGGTGGTCAATTTCGACAGCAATAATCTTTTTACCCATTTTATGGGTTTTATACCTGGTGAAAATAATACTAAGGAATGTTGCGCAAAGCTCCGCAAACAATTAAATACCCACATTCTTCTGTATTTAAATGGAGCCACAAACGAACGTGCAATTACTGAGGAAATGTTGAGGTATAAATTATGTGCCTGATTTTCAGTTTTGAAGGTCCTCTCTTCTTATAAGCCTGTCGTCCTGGTAAGCTTTTCTGTCGTATATCAAATTGAAAATAAAGGTCAGAAAAACAGATACTGATGTGAAAATTACCAATTCCAGTATCAGTTGCTTGTTTATAGTACCAACTTCTCCGTTGGCCACATATAAATATATACTCGCAATAAGGCCGAGGAAAAAAATAACGGATAGGCTGCCGAAAATAAATCTTAGCGATAATAAAAGGTATTTCATAAATAAAGTTTTAGTTACCGATGTAAATTAAAATACAATTATTACATTTTAGGTAATTTATTGGTTATGAGTAAGTTAACGTTTTGGATACAATAAAATTGAGAAAATACCAAAGTTTCCTCCTCATGCACGCAAGTCTCAATTGAATTTCTCACAGATTGTAGAAGCAGAAGAATTAATTGTCAATAAACACACGGCATGTGTCTCCGTAAGGGAGCTGCTTTTGTATTGATTTGCATTCAGTATCAGCAGTGGTAATATTCATCCTACCCAGTGTGTATATAGCAACACTTGATTGGTCATAAGTACAATCGCATATTGCTTTACCCTTAGGATTCGGGCTACACGATACCAAACTAAAAGTAATTATGAATAAATGCAACTTCACAAATTGACTTTAGTAAATAAAACGCTATTGTATGAATATTATTTTGTAT
>DATMPR010000510.1:0-3938 GCA_035567575.1 Bacteroidia bacterium | reverse complement strand
CCATTCTGAAAGTTCGTAAAAAGGAAACTGAAAAGAAGATCGAGGCGCTTGATGAACGATTTGCAATTGGAGAAATCAAAAACGAGTTGTATCAAAAATTTATTGGTAAGTTTAAAAAAGAACGATCTGAAATTAATGCAGAAATCGATGGATTAAGTTTTGGAAACTCGAACCTTGAAAATAAGCTCGAAAAATATATTCAAATACTTACGAAACCCGCGCAGTTGTGGGCTTCCAACAGCTACAGGGGTAAATTAGAATTACAAGAATTGATGTTTCCTAAGGGTATTTTGTTCGACCGTGAAAAAAACGATTATCGAACCATCGAAACCAATCCTGTTGTATTTACAATTGCTGAAATATCAAGGAGTTTGGCAGAAATAAAAAAGCCGGACTCTCTAAATTTATTAGAAAAGACCGGCTTGGTACCCCGAGCCGGGCTCGAACCGGCACAACAGTGAAGTTACTGGTGTTTGAGACCAGCGCGTCTACCAATTCCGCCATCGGGGCAAATTTTTTTAAAGAACGATCAATTCATATTTTTTGCGCTTAGCATCCCGATAGCTATCAGGACAGCCATTGGGGCAAAAGTATTCAAAAAAACGGGGCAGCAAAGCTAATTTTTGTTTTTATATATTGCAAAGTATTTACCTCCAATAGGTAACATTTTTTATGGTTATCCCAATAAAATCGTTACTTTTGTTGCCCCATAAAAAACAATGGAAACAGAGGTTCGTTTATTCAGCGGAAGTGCATCAAATGTTTTAGCAGAAAAAATCGCTAAATCGTATGGTCAGCCTTTGGGTAAAGTGCAGCATTACCGTTTCAGTGATGGTGAAATTCAAGCCTCTTACGAAGAAAGTATCCGTGGACAAAGCGTGTTTGTTATTCAATCAACCATGCCTCCCGCCGAAAATTTAATGGAAATGTTGTTGATGATAGATGCCGCCAAACGCGCGTCAGCCCGTCATATCATTGCTGTACTTCCTTATTTTGGTTATGCGCGTCAAGACCGTAAAGATCAGCCGCGGGTTGCAATTGGCGCAAAATTAGTTGCTGATATGTTAGCTGTTGCAGGCGCTACCCGTGTTATGACAATGGATCTTCATGCTGATCAAATTCAGGGTTTTTTTAACGTACCTGTTGATCACTTATATGCGTCAACAATTTTCTTGCCATATCTTCAAAAACTTAATGTACCAAATTTAACTATTGCAGCACCCGATATGGGCGGCAGTAAACGCGCGAACGCTTATGCTAAACATTTAAAGTGCGACATTGTTATTTGTTATAAACAACGCACTAAAGCAAATGTAGTTGATCATATGACTGCTATCGGTGAAATTGAAGGGAGAGATATTGTGTTGATGGATGATATGGTAGATACCGGCGGAACACTTTGTAAAGCTGCCGATATGATGATAGAAAGAGGCGCAACCAGTGTCAGAGCAATGTGCACACATGGTATTTTATCAGGCAAAGCTTATGAAAATATTGAGAAATCGAAACTTACTGAATTGATAGTTACTGATACTGTTCCCTTAAGGCAAACCAGTCCTAAAATTAAAGTGATAAGTGTTGCCGATCTGTTTGCAAAGGTTATCAGCAGTGTACATAATTACGAATCTATTAGTTCAAACTTTTTAATTTAATCCTGAAGGATAAACCCGTTAATAAAAAAACAGATGGCTATTAAAGTAAACGGGGCTTTAAAAACCATCACAAACAGATGAAGCAGAGCGAAGCTCACTCCATCATAAAAAAATAAATAATGAAAACAGTAACATTGAGCGGTTCGCCACGTACGAACGTAGGAAAAACAGATGCTAACGCTTTGCGAGCGAAAGGCATGGTACCATGTGTAATTTATGGAGGTAAAGGACAAATTCATTTTTATGCCGATACAAGGGCATTTAAAGACATTATCTTTACTCCGGATACAAACTTGGTAAACATTACAGTAGATGGTAAAAGCTATAATGCAGTATTGCAGGAAGCTCAATATCATAAAATTAACGATAAATTAATTCACGCCGATTTTTTAGAAGTTATTGATGGTAAACCGGTTATAGTTCAAATTCCGGTTAAAACCATTGGTATGGCTGAAGGGGTTAAAGATGGCGGCAGACTGAATATTAAAATGCGCAAATTGAAGGTAAAAGGTTTAATAAATAAATTACCTGCAAGAATTGAACTAAACATCGAAAAATTAACCATCGGTAAATCAATTGCCGTTGGTGATATTAAAATTGATGGAGTGACGATCTTACATCCAAAAAATATTTCGGTTGTAAGTGTTCAGATAACCCGTGAAGTAGTTGAAGAAGTGGCTCCAACAGTTGCTACTACAGCAACACCGGGCGCAACAACCGCTGCTGCAACGCCGGGGGCAACACCTGCAGCAACTACTGATACAAAAACACCGCCTCCCGCTAAAAAATAATTTTATCTCTAATCATTTAAAAGCCCCGTTTCTGTCTTGGATTTCGGGGCTTTTATCTTGTTAAAATAACCCTATAAAGAAATAAACAATACGTTTTTTAAACTTTTATTAATTTCACAATTTAAACCGGCATATATTTTGTACTGTTGTATATTATGAGACAATTATTTTATATTATTTTTTGTTCGCTTTTCCTGAATTCATTTTCGCAAGAAGATCCAAAAGCAAAAATCATTTTAGATGATCTGAGCAAAACGACGAAGGCTTATAAAACAATTTCGGCCGATTACGCTTATGCTATTTTTAATAAAGAAAAAAAACAAACCGATAAACTCAGCGGAAAAGTTCAGGTAAAAGGCACAAAGTTCAAATTAATTATTCCGGGTAACGTTATTGTTTGCGATGGGAAAACGATCTGGAACCACAACAAAGATGCTGCTGAGGTAACCATTAAAAATTTTGATCCCGGTAACGATGAGCAATTAAATCCAAGCAAAATTTTCACATTATACGAAACCGGATACAAATACAAATTTGATAAAGAAGAAAAAGTAGGAACTGCAAGCTGTAATGTAATTGATCTTTATCCTTCAGTAAAACCCGAAAAGAAAAAATTTCATACAATAAAATTATACATCGATAAAACAAAAAAACAAGTTGTACAATTAATAATGCTGATGAAAGATGGCGGTACTCAGGTGTACGATATAAAATCATTTAAGCCTAATGCAGAAATTCCTGACGCTACTTTTACTTTCGATACCAAACCCTTTAAACCGGATCAGATCATTGACGAAAGGGATTAATTCATTCCCTCATTATTGCATTTGAGTGAGCTTAAACTAATATTGAGCTAAAAGGCGGTGTAAATTATCTAATTTTCTTATCAAAATTCTTTTTAACGTTATCTTTATAGAATAGTGAGCGTAATTAAAAATACCATTTTAAGAATTTTTTTTGTTCTATCCCTTTTTTCTTTTCCAGGAAAAATATATAGCCAAAGCGCGCCTTGCCCGCAAGTAAATGCTCAGGTCGGTACAGGCCCCAGCACCACAATTTGTCAAGGTAATTGCGTTACATTAACTTCTACAGTAGTTCCAATTAATCAAAACAATACTTATTCTATTCAATCCATAACCTACGCCCCCTATTCTTATACTACAGGCACTTCAATTATTGCGAATACTGATGATGTCTGGAGTGCAATTACTCCTCTTGGTTTCAACTTTTGTTATTTTGGTAATACTTTTTCTAATTGTATTATTGGTTCTAACGGACAGCTGTCTTTTAATACCGCATTAGCATCAGGATATGATAATTGGTCCATAACAACTGCACTGCCAAGTTTAACCAATATGCCCGGTAATACAATTTGTGCTGCCTACAGAGATACAGATCCTACAACAAGCGGTAATATTTATTTTGCTTATTACGGAACAGCTCCTTGCCGAGCGCTTGTTGTTTCATGGTATAACGTTCCGCTTTATTCAAGCGC
>DATMPR010000509.1:0-3044 GCA_035567575.1 Bacteroidia bacterium | reverse complement strand
CGTTTAGCCTACAACGAAAATATTTCGCTGACTTGTGCAGGAGGAACCAAAGAAGATATTTATCAATTAATGACAACCCTCGACCGTCGTTTTATGGCGGGACTCGCTTATTTTTTAGGAATTAAACAAATGGGTGCGGGTATAATTCGTGTTGGTAATGGTATGCCGGAATTTCAATGGGATACAGTTGCAAGATTAAATCCTACCATTGCAATTGCAGTTCCTTCGTTTATTTTAAAATTAATTGAGTTTGCGGAGCAAAACAAAATCGATTATAAAAACTATTCCATCAAAAAAATTGTTTGCATTGGTGAAAGTATCCGTAACGAAGATTTTTCCTTAAACACATTAGGAAAACGGATCAAAGAAAAATGGGATGTTGAACTTTACAGTACTTATGCCTCAACCGAAATGGGCGCAGCGTTTACCGAGTGCAAAGCAGGAAAAGGCGGACATCATCATCCTGAATTATTAATTGTTGAATTACTGGATGAATCCAACAAATCTGTAAAAACCGGTGAAGCCGGAGAACTAACAGTCACCACACTTGGTGTTGAAGGAATGCCTTTGCTGCGTTTCAAAACCGGAGATATTTGCGTTGCGCATCATGAATCTTGCAGCTGCGGAAGAACCACCATGCGTTTGAGTCCGATCATTGGTCGTAAACAACAAATGATAAAATTTAAAGGTACTAGCCTATACCCACCATCACTTTATGATATTTTAAATAATGTTCCTTACGTAAAAAATTACATTATTGAAGTGCATACCAATGATATTGAAACCGATGAAATAAGCATTACAATTGGTGTAAATGATCCCCCGGCAAATTTTGAAAAAGAATTAAAAGATCATTTCCGGGCGAAGTTGCGTGTTGCTCCCACTATTAAAACAGATACACCCGAAAACATAAGTAAATTGCAATTGCCTGAAATGAGCAGAAAAGCGATTACATTTTTCGATAGAAGAAATAATAAATAATATGATGAAACCTTTTACGGTTGAAAAACCGTTACATACATCCGATTTTGGGCAGGAGTTTAGTTTTGAGGAATTGAGGCCGTATTATGACAGTGAAACCGGCGAGGTGATGAAGCGGATGGCAAAAGACCCTAAGTATTTTCAATTAGTATCTTATTTATGGCCCGGTATTACATTGGAAGAAGCTGTTTTAAAAGCGCATAACACAAGATCAATTTACGATTTTCAAACCAATTATATGTCGTACGCCATTTGGAGTATTGCAAAAGCAAGTTCAACAGGTTTAACATGGAGTGGTTTTGAAAATATAAATAAAGATCAATCCTATTTATTTATTGCAAATCACCGCGATATTTTATTGGACAGTGCTTTGCTTCAAATTATTTTGGAGAAAGAAGAATTTGCCACCTCCGAAATTACTTTTGGTTCCAATTTGAAAGAAGAAGGTTTTATTACGGATTTCGGAAGAATGAACCGTATGTTTACAGTTAAACGCGAAGGTACTGCGAAAGAATTATATGATATTTCGCGCCAGCTCAGTGCTTACATCCGCCATACACTTATCGATAAAAAAACAAGTGTTTGGATCGCACAGCGTAATGGGAGAACGAAAGATGGCAGCGACCAAACACAGACCGGCTTATTAAAAATGCTTGGTATGAGCGGCGGAAAAGATTTTCTACAAAATTTTTCGCAGCTTAATATTGTTCCGTTAACCATCAGTTATGAATACGAACCTTGCGATTACTTAAAAACCCAGGAACTCTATTTATCTTCTCTGCACAGCAAATACGTTAAAGCACCGGGCGAAGACTTAAGCAGTATCATTATAGGCATCCAACAACCTAAAGGAAAAATACATTTGTCCGTTGGAAAACCAATTCAGGAAGAACTCGTTGAAATAAACAAATCGAATAACGATAACGAAAAAATAAAATTGTTGAGTATTCTAATTGATAAAAAAATTCATATTGCTTATAAACTAAATACCGTAAATTATATAGCTTACGATCTGATCCACCAAACAAATATTTTTTCGACCAATTATAATATTGCGGAAAAAGAATTATTTATAAGATATGTAAACGAAAAAGTAGCAGCATTAAATGGCGAACCCGATGTTTTAAAGACTATTTTTTTAAAAATGTACGCCGCTCCGCTCGTGAATAAATTAAACGTTTAGTTTAAAACAATAGTAATCCGATCTTAATAAAAGCATTTACCCTGTTTACTTCCCTTACACGGCGCTTTGAGGTGTTTTCGAAATAATTATAATTTGTAGTCCTGCTAATCCCAAGCGCGTTCGCGCCAACAGCATCCCATAAGGTAAAGGTGAGTGAAATTAGCTGAACATTAATTCCGTAATCTAAAGTTATTCTATTGGCAAAAATTCTGCTTCTTCCCCAGCCAACCAAAAGATCGCCCCGTAAAAATTGCTGGCCTTGCGGACCAAAATCGTTTATTACGATATTTCCGCCCGAACCATAATTATCCGGTATTACTATTTTCATCGTTGTTGGATCGTAAGAACATTTAAATGAATTAATGGTTGGCCCGAATAATAAATATCTTCCCCATGGTGCAACATACCGTTTATTAAAAATTTTAAAATAAAGTGTGTAATTAGATCCGGTTATTTGGGAAAAACCCATTGGAGATGCGGACTCTGAATTTGTATATCCGCCGTAGTCTACATTTACTAATGCCGCAGCGGAGTTATCGTAAGTTGTTTTATAATATTTAAAGGACAGGCCGACACTTGCTCTTTTTTTAAATGCAAACTCCAAAAAGCCTTCATGCATTGAATTGAATGCAATATCTCCTCCAACAGCATTACCTCTTCCAATAATGGATGATTCAGAAGCGTTTGAGCCAATAAAAGCAGGACTAAAATAAAAACCATATCCGGCAACAAAACGTTTTCCCATATAACCGGGGCCTAATTGCGAAAATAGTTTAGCACTGAATAAAATTAAAATTATAAAAAGTTTAAAATATTTCAAGATCACCCGTTTTTTAATTCATAAAACATTTGATACACTTTAGCATTTATCAGATCTTTA
>DATMPR010000508.1:0-4120 GCA_035567575.1 Bacteroidia bacterium | reverse complement strand
CAATTCGTATATTCGTATAAATTCGCATTCGTAGTTATGTTTATAAAAGGAGAAAATATTCATTTACGCGCTTTAGAGCCTGAAGATGTTGATGTGCTGTACAAATGGGAAAATAATCGCGCCATCTGGCACGTGAGTAATACGCAAACGCCTTTTAGTCGCTATGTACTAGAACAATTCTTGGTAAATGCCCATGAAGACATTTATACTAACAAGCAGCTTCGTTTAATTATTTCCCCTAACAATATCGATGATGCTGTCGGCGCCATCGATCTGTTTGATTTCGATCCTTATCACTTGCGCGCCGGCATTGGTATTTTAATTGCAGAGGAATTCCGCAATAAAGGTTACGCCTATGAAGCTCTTGAATTATTAAAGGATTATGCTTTCAATAATTTATTATTAAAACAATTGTATTGTAATGTAACTGTAAATGCACCATCAAGTTTACAATTATTTGAAAAATCAGGTTTCGAAAAGATCGGTCTCAAAAAAAGCTGGAACCGCGTTTCTGCAACCGAGTTTGGCGACGAATGGTTATTGCAACTCATAAATACTGCGTAATGTGTAGGTTAAATTGCCTCAAAACCAATGAGAGATTGATTGATTCCAAAAACTATATTTTCTAACCTAAGACCGAAGTATTAAATAATGTTGCGTAAACAGGTAATAATTTCTTCTCTCTCATTACTTGTTTTTCTAATTGCATTTCAATGCAAGGAGCCAACAGGTAATTCAACAACTACCCAAACCAAAAAAGATACGCTTGATTATTTAAATCATTCCGATACCGCAAAATATGTTGGAATGAATCAATGTAAACTTTGTCACCAAAGTATTTACAACTCATTTATTAAAACCGGAATGGGCAAATCGTTTGATGTTGCAACCAAACAAAAATCTGTTGCTGATTTCTCGCATCCAATAATTTATGATAAGTATAAAGATTTTTATTATTTAGCTTCGTGGAAAAATGACAGTTTATTTTTTACAGAGTTCCGTTTAATAGGGAAAGACACTGTTTTTAAAAGAGTAGAACAGGTAAATTACATTGTGGGTTCCGGACAACATACCAATTCCCATATTCAATCTGTAAATGGTTATTTGAATCAAATGCCAATGACATTTTACGCTCAAAAACATAAATGGGATCTGCCGCCTGGTTTTGAAGAGGGACACAATACACATTTCTCCCGCAAGATCGGCTTAGAATGCATGAGTTGTCATAATTCATACCCGAATTTTGTTTTGGGTTCGGAAAATAAATATAATGGAGTACAAGAGGGAATTAATTGTGAACGTTGTCATGGCCCCGGAAGTATTCATGTTGCACAACGTTCAACCGGTTCAAAAATTGATACAGCAAATTATATTGATTATAGCATCGTGAATCCCTCGAAACTTTCTATCGACAGACAGTTTGATGTTTGTCAGCGCTGCCATTTGCAAGGTAATGCAATTTTAAAAGAGGGGAAATCTTTTTTTGATTTTAAACCCGGAATGAAGTTGAGCGATTACTTAACAGTTTTCCTCCCAAAATATAAAAACGCTGATGACGAATTTATTATGGCTTCGCATGCTGACAGATTAAAGCAGAGTCAGTGTTTTATTAAATCGTATGAAAAAGCAAAGAATAATAAATCACTCAAGCCATACAAAGATGCTTTGACTTGTGTTACTTGTCATAACCCGCATATAAGCGTAAGAGAAACGAATAAAGAAGTATTTAATGATGCGTGCAGGAATTGTCATAATTCAAATGGCAAATCTAAATTACTCTGCACTGATCCTTCGGTAGTGAAAATACAAAAATCTCCCAACTCCGAACTCCAAACTCCCAACTGCACAAAGTGTCATATGCCGTCTTCAGGTTCAACGGACATTCCTCACGTAACGGTTCACGATCATTACATCCGTAAACCAATTACAAAAGCAGAAAAAGATAAAATAAAAACATTTATTGGATTGTATGCCGTCAATGAAAAAAATCCTGGTAACTTAACAAAAGCCTGGGCTTATATTAATCAATACGATAAATTCGAGCCGAAACCTGAATATTTAGATTCTGCACAAAAATATTTAAGTGATAAAAGCAGAGAAGATATTTTAAAAAATATTCACGCATTGCTACAATTGAATTTTTCGGGACAAAATTTTGGTCAGATCTTAAAATATGTAAATGTGATCGGTGAAGAAGAGTTATATATTTCTTTGACAAAAAGATCTTACGATAATTTATATGCCTGGAGTGCTTATCATATTGCGGAAGCTTATTCTAATGCCGGCGATGTAAACAAATCAGTTAAATGGTTTGAGAAAGCGGTTGAATTAGCGCCTTATGTTTTGGATTTCAGAAATAAATTAGGTTCTGCTTATATGAATTCGGGAAAAATTAAAAAAGCACAAGTGCAATTTGATTTCATGATAAAAGAGAATCCTAAAAACATTTCGGCGTATACCAATCTTGGTTTTATAAAACTTTCACAAAATAATAGTGTTGAAGCTGAGCAGTTTTACAACATGGCTCTTAAATTGGATCCGGATCACGAGCCGCTTTTATTAAATTTGGCAGGATTAAAAGCTTACAAAAAAGATTTTAAAGGAGCGATTGAAATAATTAATCAAATTTTAAAGAAAAATCCGGGTAACGTAAAAGCTAAAATGGCGTTACAACAATTGAAAGGCGTAGTATGAAATTGATCAGGAAAATAATTTTACTTGCTATATTTGCCGCGATTGGATTTGCAGGTTATTGGGCTTATGTTAATTTATATAAGCCAAATGTTAACCTCGAAGGAAAGAATTTTAAATACGTTTATATTCCAACAGGCTCTGATTTCGAAACAACATTGAATGCTTTATACAGCGAAAATGTAATAGAAAATCACAAAACTTTTGAATGGATGGCTAAGCGGATGGATCTTGATAAAAATATTCATCCCGGCCGTTACCGCATAAACAACCGGATGAATAACCGTCAGATCATTTTAATGCTTAAGAACGGCAAAGAAGAAAAAGTAAAACTTACATTCAACTCCCAGATCCGCACAAAGGAAGAATTCATTGAATACCTCGATTCTAAACTCGAATTGAATTTTGATGAGCTGGATGAATATTTAAGTGATGATGTTTCGCTTGAAAAAGAATATGGTTTGGATCCGGATAATATTATGACTTTAATATTGCCAAACACTTATGACGTAAGCTGGATAATTAAAAAAGAGGAGTTGTTCGCACAAATAAAAAAATATTTTAATTCGGTTTGGACTAAAGACAGGCGTGATAAATGTAAAAAAATGGGTTATACAGTTGTAGAAGCAACTACCTTGGCATCCATTGTTCAAGGGGAAAGCGCCATACAAAGTGAGCAGCAGAAAATAGCCGGTGTTTACATAAACCGTTTAAAGAAAAACATGGCCATGCAAGCTGATCCGACATTGAAATTCGCAAACTGTAATTTTGACGTTCAGCGGGTAACGAATGCTGATAAACAAATTGATTCACCTTACAATACTTATAAATACAAAGGTTTGCCGCCCGGACCAATTTGTTTAGTAAACTTACAGTCGCTCGATGCGGTTTTAAATTATACAAAACATAATTTTGTTTTCTTCTGTGCAAGGCCGGACCTTGGCGGCTACAGCGATTTCTCGTCCAGTTACGAGGAGCATTTAAAATATGCTGATGCCTACCAAAAAGCCCTTGATGCTAAAGGAATAAAGAGGTAAAATAATCTGTGAAAATCCGTGAAATCTGTGGCTTAAATTTGTACCTTTAAGCCTCTATTTTATTTTAACATGACAAAGATCAAATTTGGTACCGATGGCTGGAGAGCAATTATTGCTAAAGATTTCACAGTAGATAATGTTGCACGCGTAACAGAAGCCACAGCAAAATGGCTTTTAAAGAATTTTGATAAACCAAGTGTTGTTATTGGTCACGATTGTCGTTTTGCAGGCGAATTATTTGCTGAAACAACTGCAAAAGTATTCATCGCTAATAATGTAAAAGTTTTTTTAGCAAAAGATTTTACTTCAACACCAATGGTTTCATTGGGTACTTTAAAATTAAAAGCATCTTTAGGAATTGTGATTACTGCGAGTCATAACCCGCCGTCTTA
>DATMPR010000507.1:0-5349 GCA_035567575.1 Bacteroidia bacterium | reverse complement strand
AAGGTGATGATGCTTATCCTCAATTTGTTTTAGACAACATAGAATATCCTAATGTAGCCAAAACACAAAACATAGAAGGCACTGTTCAGCTTACTTTTATTGTAGAAAAAAATGGCTTTGTCAGCAACATAAAAGCCGTTACAGAAGTGAATGGCGGCTGTACTCAAGAAGCGATCCGCATAATTAATTTATTAAAATGGAAACCCGCCGAGAAAAACGGAAAGTACGTACGTTATAAAATGACGCTCCCAATAACTTTTAGTCTGAAGAATATTAATAGGGATAATTCGAATAGTCAGCAGTAATAGAAGTTAGAGTTACGATTGACGAAGTACGAATTTTAGAAACCAAAAAAGAAACCAGAGTTAAGAGTTCTAATATAGATAACAAATACATATAATTATAATTAAGAATATATTCTCTAAAGGATCCATGAATAATTATGAGAATTATCCCAATTAGTATAGAACACCTGGGGACAGCTTCTAATTTTTCTTTAATATAACAATCGATTATTTTTCAGCATCTCGATTCATATATTCGTACCAATTCGTATTCGTAGATTAATCTTCCTCGTAAAAATCAATGATCAATCCGTCAAGCGGACTAATTGAAACAACGCGCTTCTCTTCTCCAAAATTAAAAACAACCGAATCGCTTAAATAATTTTTACCCGCTTGTCCGGCAGGGAGGTCTTCTTTTGTAAGTTGTATTGATTGTAATTTTAATCCAATAACATCGGTCCACATTTTAGTGCCTGAAGCTGTAACGCCGTAAACTTTTATTTTTCCGCCGTGTTCTTTTTCTATTTCTTTTCGTTCGGCTTCATAATTATAATCAATGGCATCCATGCCTATGTTATCGCTATTGCTGCATAAAGAGAGTTTATAACCATCTGTAAAAACAATTTCAAACACATCTATCAATTCAACTACATCGTTTTTATTAATGGAATTTTGCCATAGATAACAATTAATTGTTTTTACGGTTCTACCTTCTGCGGCTATCAGTTTTTTTAAAGATTCAGCGTCGAAATAGGCTTTTTCCTGTTGTTCGTTCATGGCTTAAAGATATTATTTTCCCTTTAAATGATATTTTTGTCCCTTCTCCCCCTCTTCCGATGGAAAAGGAAACATAGAATGTTAAAAAATTTAACCCATTAAACCTTTTTCCCGGTTCTGCGTCATACTCATAAATACTACATCATGACTTTTTCCTTCCTTAAAACCGCCTTTTTTAATGCCTCAATGGTAATATTCAGCGTTTGCTTAACTGTTTTGCTGTTACCTTATTTAATTTATGATATGATTTTTGGGGGATAAGGCCTTTCCGTACCTTTTAAAGGCAGCTAATTTTCCTTCATCTAAAAATTTCGTATCTTTAATATATGACTACTGCATTAAAAAGTATTATCTAAATTGGATAAAATGTCCATTTCGGAGCAAAATGCAATCACTTTATTGTTAAGCGAAGAATTATCCTGGAAAAAATCGTTCGACAGTTCACAAAACGAACTTCAAACTCTTGCCACCGAAGCTTTAACTTAATACAAAAAAAATTAATTAATTACCCCGCCCTATTCCCTAATTCAATAACCTCAAGGTTCTTCATTTCTTTACCGTCAATTTCCAATCTGACGACTGTTTTTACTTTATGGAATCCGTGAACACCACAAGCGCCGGGATTTAAATATAAAACATTAAACGTTTTATCGAACATAACTTTACAAATATGGGAGTGGCCACAAATAAATAAGTTAGGTTTTTCCTGTAACATCATCTCTCTTACTTTTGGATTATATTTTCCAACCGGTCCGGCAATATGTGTGATATACACTTTTACTTCTTCGCAATTAAAAATTAAATGTTCTTTGTAGATTTTCCGTAATTCTGTTCCGTCAATATTTCCCCAAACTGCTTTAAGAGGTTTTATTTTTTCTATTTGCTTGCAGAGATCATAGGCTCCAATATCTCCGCCGTGCCACACTTCATCGGCTTGCTCGATGTACTTAATTAGTTTTGGTTCTAAATAATTGTGGGTATCGGATATGATCAATATTTTTTTCATTGTTTTTTGGGCGTGTCCGCCGAAAAGGCGGACCGGGCTTTCGCTACTCGCTTTTTTATTTTTGTTTTTCACAAAAATAAAAAGAGCTCAAACATGCCGCTCAATCCCTCACGCGGCTGCACGTTAATTTAAACTACAAATTCCTTTGCAAATTTATTAAAATCAATTCCGTCAAAATTACCGGAGCTCATCATTAGTAAAACAGAATCATTCCATTTTTTTGACTTTAAATAATCAGTCACCGCTTTACTATCAGTAAAAACTTTAAGATCTTTTCTTGCAAATGCTTTTAAAACTTGTTCTTCGTTAATTGGTTTTAATTTTTTGTGTGCAATAGTATGCGGATTGTAATATACAATCGCTTCGTCAGCCATATTCATCGCTCCGTTATATTCATTTAAAAATTCTTCAGTCAAACTGCTAAACGTATGTAATTCCATGCAAGCAACAATATGCCGGTTACCAAATTGTTTTTTTACCGCAGCAGTTGTTGCTTTTAATTTGGATGGTGAATGCGCGAAGTCTTTATAAAAATTAAATGTTTCATTTTTGTAAACCAACTCTAAACGTTTTGCCGCGCCTTTAAAACTTTGAATGGCATTATAAAATTGTTCATCACTAATGCCAACCTGATTGCAAACCAAACGCGCCCCGGTTAAATTCATTAAATTATGATCGCCAAAAACAGAAAGCGGAATTTCTTTTCCTCCAACCAATAAATACGTTGTACCATTTACAATTTTATTAGGAGGAACAGAATAACCCAATTTCTTGATTTTATTTTTTTGTCCGGATGACTCAGCAACATTTACTAATTCTTTATCTTCGGCGCAATACACTAAAGTTCCATTAGGCTCAATTAAGTCGACAAATATTTTAAATTGTTCAACATAATTATCGAAAGTCGGAAAAACATTTATATGATCCCATGCGATACCACTTAACAAAGCAATGTTCGGTTTGTATAAATGAAATTTTGGCCGGCGGTCGATCGGTGACGCTAAATATTCATCGCCTTCAATAACCGTAACTTTTGCATCTTTCGTTATTCTCACCATCGTATCAAAACCTTCCAGCTGCGCGCCGACTAAAAAATCGGTATGAATCTTATTAAAATTAAGAACGTGTAAGATCATCGCGGTAATTGTTGTTTTACCATGACTCCCTCCAATTACAATTCTGGTTTTTTCTTTTGTAGCTTCGTAAATAAATTCCGGGTACGAATAAATTTTCAGTCCGAGTTCATTTGCTTTTATTAATTCAGGATTATCAGCACGCGCGTGCATGCCTAAAATAATGGCATCAATATTTTTATTTATTTTTTCAGGAAACCAGCCAATTGCCGCCGGTAATAATCCTTTGTTTGCCAGGCGTGTTTTCGATGGTTCATTAATTTCGTCATCACTTCCTGTGACCTCATAACCTTTCTCCTGCAAAGCCAAAGCCATGTTGTGCATGGCACTTCCTCCTATTGCAATTAAATGAACCCTCATGCTTTAAAATTATATTATTAAAAATAAAAAAGGCCCTTACGGACCTTTATATTTTGCACAATTTGGTGTTTATAGCCGCAGATTTCACCGATTTATAATAATGCACTTATCTGTGGAAATCCGCGAAAACCGTGGCTCTATTTATTCATCACCTTAACAGTATAAGAACCTGTATTAGCAGCGTTATAAACTGTTTCGTAAATAGCGATGTACAACATGCCGCTGGTTTTTGCTGTACCGTTAAATTTAGCGCCAGCTTTGTTAGCTTCTGTGCTTGCATCACCAATGTGATAAACAACATTTCCATAAGCGGGATAAGTTACAGCGCCATCATAATCACCGCCGGCTGCTGCAGGATAATTTGTACCGTTTGTTGCGGTATAACTTCCATCCGGTTTGTATTTTTGATTACTTAAACTTGCCAATGTTACTTCACCGGTTGCTGTGATTGAAAACTTTTGTCCGGTTTTTAGCATGATGCCTGTTTTTAACCAGCCGCCATTTTGATTTCCGCTAATATTTTTTGAGCCCAATAATTTAAAAGTAAAATCACCTGAACCGGGAGGAGAAATCACAGTAACATCAACAGTTTTAATTTTTTCTTTCGGGATACTTAAATTTCCGTATTCTGTTTTTATATCAAATTTTCCAAAGTTAAATGCGCCGCCCATGGTGTAATTACCATCAATAGTAACAATATCATCAACCTCAGCATTGTCATCAATATTATTTGCCGAATGTAATTCAGTTAGTAAAGCTTCAACCGTATATTCTCCAACGTAAGTAGAATTTTCGTTGTAATTTTTGGGATCAGAATTAAAACCCGAAACTGCTGAAATTGCTTTTGCACCCAATTTTAAAATATCCTGATAAGCACTTTTGCGTGTATCATCATTTGTTGAGGTATTCAATATTTTTAAAAAAGAAAGTGCTTTGTCGGAAGTGGTTTTATCTTTACCAATCCCGACTTTAACAGTACTAACATTCGCAACCGGAATAGTAAGTTTACCATAATTGGTCATTAATTCAATATCGCCCATTTGCGATGTTCCCGTTATAACGTTTCCATCTAACAAGTTTAATTTTAACTCAACCGGTTTTTGCTGAGCAAAGGATGATAATCCAAAAGATACTAGTGCTGTTAAAAATAATTTTTTCATTGGGATTAATTTTAATTAAAGTTATAAATTTTCTATTGAGATGCGCTTAATAAACAAATTCCATAAATGTTTTCTTGCAAAGACGCTAAGTAAACCTGCCTACTGCCTACCGCCGCTGCCTACTTTTCGTGCTACCACCATCATTTCTTCTCCTATATTTAAGAAAGAAAGCATGTTATAAATGCAGTTATGTACAAAAACAAAAAGTTTTAATTGCCACATTGGCTTTGCAGTAAACTTATTAAAGTATTGCTGTCTTTCTGAGGCTTTGATCTCGTAATTAGCTTCTTGTGTTGTTTTGGCTTTACTGGTTCCTTTAAAACGCTTTAGCATCGGTAAAATGGTGTACATTATAAATAACTTCAATTCAAACGAGGATTTTATTTTTTCCACTTTATAACCATACTTCTCCAATAAAATAGTAATTGTTTTTTTGCTGAAATAATTTACATGATCAAGTCCCATCATTTTCCAGTCATCCTTATATTTTTTTGCAAAGTAACTATCAATTTGCGGGACCTGAATAACAATTACGCCATCCGGTTTTGTAAGGCGCGAACATTTTTCGATAAACGTACCAGCTTTATCAATATGTTCTAAAACATCCCATAGAGTAATGATATCAAATT
>DATMPR010000506.1:0-2314 GCA_035567575.1 Bacteroidia bacterium | reverse complement strand
GTTCGAGTGTGCGGATGCCTGAAGAACTGATGTGTTCAAATTCTTTATCGCAAAAAATATTTACGATCTTAATTCCCGGTTTTAATTCCTGAATATAACGGTATTGATTTTGCTCATATTGAAAATCAGTTGAGTTACGTAAACCGCGGACAACAGTAACATCATATTTAAGTGAAGTAACAAAATCTGTAAGCAAACCATTGTACTCGCAAATTTGTCTGTTGTTTATTGTTTTTGGTAAAGGCCAATTTTTTTTGTCCTTTTCGGGATTTTTACCGAAGGCAATAATTACTTTATCAAAGATCTTTTCTGCTTTTTGCAATATATTATAATGTCCTTTATGAAAAGGTTTAAAACTCCCCGGAAAAACCGCAATGCTCGGATTATTGAATTTTACAAAATCAATGAGCGCATTTAATTTTTTATCGGCATTAATTTTTTTGAGATGATCAAGTCTTGCTTTTTTATACTCGCTAAAATCGTGCTGCTGATACTGCAGAAATAATTTTTTCTCAGCTTCCATTTGCTGGATTAGCGATAATTTAGCGTATTGCTTAATGGTATCTTTAAATGTTATCATGATTTATTTTTTTTCTGCGTAAATCTGAGTGATCTGCGGGAAACTTTTCGCCTTGCCGGTTTATTGCCCGCAGATTTCGCTGATTAGCGCAGATAAGTGTAGCTTTTCGTTTATAAATTATTTACTTTTCTATAAATTGATTTTGAAATATCTTCCGAATTAAAATTAATCAAAATTCCCAGTTTTTTATTATATAATTTTAAATAAGTTAGAACTTGTTTATGGTGAACTTCAGCCATGTTTTCGACCGATTTAATCTCTATAATTACAAGGTCATTAACTAAAATATCAATTCTAAATCCAACTTCCAGTTTATTGCCTGAATAAATTAATGGAACAGGAACTTGCACCTTTACATCCAGTCCTTC
This sequence comes from Bacteroidia bacterium, assembly GCA_035567575.1. Classification (GTDB taxonomy): domain Bacteria; phylum Bacteroidota; class Bacteroidia; order B-17B0; family Aurantibacillaceae; genus JAHEYG01. Next base: position 1,366 of record DATMPR010000506.1, on the reverse strand, counting down.
TTGTTTTAATTCAAAAGCTAAAGCAGCTTCATAAACTGATTCAAGTAAACCAGGACCAAGTTCATTATAAACTTTAAAAATAGCACCTCTTATTTTATAAGAAATGTCGTTTTCTGTGAGTATTTCTTGTTGCATTATTCTAAATCCGCACAATCTGCAGCTTATTTCTTTTTTAAATAATACAATGTAGAGCAATTATTTTCGTCAAGCATAGAGTTCGCAATATTTTTTATATCCTGTTGATTTACTTTTAAGTATTTTCCAATTTCTTCATTAATCAAGCTTGCATCACCTAACAATTCAGATATTGCTAAGTTAGTGGCCTTATTTAAAACGTCAGTCTCAGAAAATGTAATACTCGATTCAACTTTGTTCTTGCATTTTTGTAATTCAGTTTCTGAAACCAGGTCTGATTTTATTTTTTCTATTTCTTTTTGCAAAGCTTTTTCTGCAGTTTCCATCGAAACATCATCACTTAATTTCCCTGAAATAACAAAAAGTCCTTTATCAAAATCGCCCATAACATAAGCGTTGATCTCCGAAAACAAAGGCTGTTCTTTTACTAAAGCATTATATAAACGCGAGGAATTCCCTCGCGATAAAATATCCGATAACAGATCACAAATATGATAGTCTTTGTCGGTACGCGCGCACATGTGATACGCTTTGTAAATCGAGCTTACAGGCACATCGCGTTCAACCGTTAATTTGCGGGGTGCGGTTTGTTTTGGTTCAGCAGGGAGATCGCGTTTTGATTTCGTTACATTTTCAATTGGCTCAAACCATTTAGCGCATAATTTTTTTACATTTTCTAATTCAACATTTCCCGCCACAACCATAATGGCATTGCCCGGGTGATAATTTTTTTTGAAGAAAGATTTCACGTCTTCCATGGTTGCATCTTCAATATGTTTAATTTCTTTTCCGATGGTATTCCATTTGTAAGGATGTACAGTGTAACAAAGCGGACGTAACAACAACCACACATCTCCATAAGGCTGATTTAAATAACGCTGTTTAAATTCTTCAATAACCACATTGCGCTGTACTTCTAAGCTTTTATCTGTGAAAGCAAGACTTAACATGCGATCACTCTCGAGCCAAAAAGCAGTTTCTAAATTATCGGCCGGTACTGTGCAATAGTAATTTGTGATATCGTTCGTAGTGAAAGCATTATTTTCTCCTCCAACTAATTGAAGCGGCTCATCATAATTCGGAATGTTAATACTTCCGCCAAACATTAAATGTTCAAACAAGTGCGCGAAACCTGTTTTGTTTTCATCTTCATCGCGTGCGCCGACATCATACAAAATATTCACGCAAGCCATGGGCGACGATCTATCCTGGTGGAAGATAACTGTCAGAT
>DATMPR010000505.1:0-12086 GCA_035567575.1 Bacteroidia bacterium | reverse complement strand
ATCGGAAATGGTGTTGGTTACCAGGCGGGAATAAAATATTTTGATGTGTTTAAAATTAAAAATCTGTTTGTACAAGCCGAATACAATGATGTAAGCGAAAGTTCTTATACGAGTCCCGTTACCGATACTGCCAATCAATCTTATTCTCATTATAGCCAAAATTTAGCTTATACACCTGGATATGGCAAGGAGTTTGTCGGCATTGTAGATTACAAATACCATCGTTTTTTATTTAATGGCCGTTTTAATTATCAATATCATACTTATCAAAATTATGGTTTATACAACACCCAATATGTGAATTTAAAACTGGGTTATACTATTAATCCGGCTTACAATACAAATATCAGTATTGGGTTTTTATACAGGATGCAGGATTATTTTGGATTTAATGCTTCCAATAACAAAACTGCTTACTTATATTTAACCCTTAAAACAAGTTTATTTAATACTTATTACGATTTTTAGATGGAACTTTTAATTTTAGTTTTTATAACCGCTTTTGTTGTAGTGCTCTACTCTACTCCTGCTTTAATTAAAGTGGCCATCTTAAAAAATTTAATTGATCTTCCGTCGGAAGAACGCAAAATTCATAAACGCGCTATTCCAACTATTGGGGGGATTATTATTTACGCGGCAACGCTTTTTTCCTTTTCACTTTGGTATAACATTGAGGAGCTGCATGAGTATTCTCTTATTTACGAATCTGTAAAAGAGTTTCAGATATTAATTGCAACCAGCCTGGTGTTATTTTTTGTTGGCGTTAAAGATGATATTATCGGTACAGCTCCGGTAAAAAAATTATTTGCTCATGTAGTGGTGGGTTTAATTTTAATTTTAATGGGCCACATTCAGATAACAGGGTTACATGGAGTGCTTGGCATTGAAAAAATTCCTGATTGGGCGAGCATCTTTTTATCCTTGTTCACTTACATTGTAGTTGTAAATGCAATGAATTTAATTGACGGGGTTGATGGTTTGGCAGCAGGAGTTGGTTTTTTAGCAACCGTATTTTTCGGAACCTGGTTTGTGTTTGCAAACGAATATACTTTAGCATCGCTTTCATTTGCTTTAGCCGGATCCTTACTCGGATTTTTGGTCTTTAATTTTTCGCCTGCTAAAATATTTATGGGCGATTCCGGTTCACTGATCATTGGAATGTTTATTTACGTATTAAGTTCGGAGCTGATCGAATATCCTGCCGACAGGCTTGATTCTTTTTGGGTAAATGTATCCAATCCTGTTTTTGCAATTGCGGCTTTAATTTATCCTTTAACCGATACGCTGCGTGTTTTTGTTATAAGGGCGATGAGAGGGCAATCCCCTTTTTCAGCTGATAGAAATCATCTTCATCACCGTTTAATTGATTGCGGGTATTCTCACGCAAAAACAGTGGTCATTATTTATCTTTTCACGATAATTACTGTTGGCGTATCGCTTTTAAGCTATTATATCGATACAAGCCTTTCTTTACTCACCGTTATGGCTTGCAGCGGGCTATTTATTCTTTGGGTGTTGATCACGCATAAAATAAAAACTAAAACAATTGAAAAATAGTACGCGCTTCATAATCATTTTTGTTTTTTTCTTTTCTTTAAGGATATTTTCCCAATACGATCCTTTGGGTCAAAATATTTTTATCAATCAGGAAACACAGCAAGTAATTGACGAATGGAACATTAAATCGCCAAACACTGATTTTCACAGTAGTTTCCGGCCTTATTTAACTTCTACGTTAAAAGACTTTAGTGATTCATCCATAAAGTACAAGCATTATCTCATCAAAAATTATTTTTTAAGTAAAACGTTAAATGAAGGTCCGCAAAAACGCAACCAATATAATTTTCAATTTTTACCTGTAATTGATATGCAAACGGGTTTTGATGTGTTACAAAACAAAAATGTAAACGAATTAAGTGGAGGATTGCACGCTAAACTTAACATCAATAATAATTTTACACTCGAGGGAACTGCATTTGCAGGAAACGTTTCCTATCCATATTTCACTGATAATCTTATAAAAGATAAAATGTTGATTCCCGGTTTAGGAATGGCGTACAAATCAGGAAACAATTCATACAGTTATTCTAATTTTAGCGGATACGCCTCTTATTCGCCAAGCAAAATTTTTAACTTTCAGGTTGGAAACGGTAAACATTTTATTGGTGACGGTTACCGCTCTCTATTACTGTCGGATGTAGCGAACAATTATCCATACTTCAGAATTAACGCTAATCTCTGGAATATACAATATAATGTTTGGTATACCTGGATGAAAGATCTGACAAATGCCAATGGCATAAAAAATAATTTTCAGAATAAATTCGCAACCATGCATTATTTAAGCTGGAATATTATTAAAGAAATAAATTTCTCGTTTTTTGAAAATGTTATTTGGAAAGGAACCGATACAAGCCGTGCAAGAGGTTTCGATCCCAACTATCTAAATCCGGTTGTTTTATACCGCCCGCAAGAATATTCGATTGGCTCACCGGATAATGAAAATATAGGATTAAATCTTTCTGTAAAATTACTATCCTGCATAAAATTATACGGACAACTTGAGCTTGATGAATTTAATTTAAAAGAAATTCGCGCGCGCAAAGGCTGGTGGGGTAATAAACAAGGATGGCAATTTGGTTTAAAGTATATTAATGCATTCCAAATTAAAGGACTTACTTTTCAGGCTGAATATAATGAAGTGCGGCCGTATACCTATTCTCATGGTGATGTTGCGCAAAATTATGCTCATTACGGTCAGCCCCTTGCTCACCCGTTCGGCGCCAATTTTAGAGAGTACTTAGGAATCATTTCTTATCGCCACGGAAGGTTTATGTTAAGCGCACAGGGCGTTTATGCAATTATTGGAATGGATAGCACAGGCTCAAATGTGGGACAAAATATTTTCTTATCATACGAAACCCGCCCTTACGAATATGGGCATAAAACAACACAAGGCGTAAAAAATACTTTTATGCAAAGTGATATCCGCTTAACTTGTTTCATTGTTCCTCAAATGAACCTAAGATTGGAATTAGGTTATATCCAGCGCAGCCAAAGCGACACACGCGGAGTTGAATTACAAAATCCTTATATTTATTTTGCTATCAAAACCAGTTTCTGGAATTTTTACCGCGACTATTAATTTTGATTAAAGAGTTCTTTTAAGATCTCGTAAGACCTTAGTTCGTTAAATCCGGCTACGTGCACTTTATAATAAGCCAACAAACATTCCAATAGTTCATTTCGTTCGGCACGCGTAAGAGGCTGGCTTAAAAGATTGGCGTCAAATATTTTTAAGAAATGGCTAGATTGTTCCTTGTCAAAACCTAAGGGGAAACTGATCGATAACGATGTGTATTTTCCTTCCCGGGCATCAAAATATAAATTTTCTTTATCGTAATTATTATGCGGTTCAAAACCTAAATATTTACTCAGCTCAAATAAAGTGCAAATGTGGAAGTTGTTAAAGTCTTCTATAGATTCATTAAACCATTTATAAGAAGATGCCATGAAATCAAAAAGTTCTTCGTTCGGACTTTGTTCTTTTATGCATTTAATAAATACTTCGTTTAAAAACTGTGAAACGGCGAGCTTGTTATAATTTCTATTTACATCATTATAAACATAAAGTAAATTTGCCTCTGTTAATTGCTGAACTTCTCTATTCGGCTTTAAACTAAAATTTAGTTCAACATGTTGTAAAGGTAAAATGCTCGCTGATTTAATTTTTGAATTAGGCGACTTGCTTGCAAATGCATTAAACGTAATTAATCCATGATGTTTGGTAAAAACTTTCAGAATTACTTTTTTGTCGCCGTACTTTATGTTTTGTAAAATTATGCCTTCGGTGGTAACCTGCATTTTAATTTAATACCAGAATTTTTGTCATGCAATATACGCTTCCGTCGCTAAGGGCGCAGGATGCCATATAAATTCCCGGAGCCACTTTTTTCCCTTGAATGTTTTTGAGTTTCCATTCTATTTGACCGCCTGTTGATTTTGTTTCCCAAACTAAATTACTATTGATATCGGTTATTTTTACAACAGTGGCATCCATTAATCCTCTTATATAAACATTTCCTGTATATTCAGGTTTAACAGGATTCGGATAAGCGTGAATTGTACTGCAATCGTCTTCTCCTTTTACAATTTCTGTTCTGTAGGATTGCATTCCCTGATCAGAGCCAATAAAAATATCACCGGTTATTTCATCATAACCAATATCCAGAATCGAATTAGAAAACAGAGGACTGGTGTCGGTTGTGAAGTGATAAATTTGTTGTTGTCCGTCGGGCGAAAAACAAAATACTCCGGATGCCTCTGTTCCGATCCATTTTCTATTCGCACCATCTATTGTTATTGCGGTGATCTTTTCTGTTACTAAAAGTATTTGTACGTGAGTGTCTTGTGTTATTAAAATTTGCTGCGCATCGTAATTAGCTCCGCTAAAAATATTTTCGGGATTATAAAACACTGCTATTCCTGTTGTTGTTCCCACCCAAATTTGTCCGTCATGGTCCTCTGCTATTGCAAAAACGTAAGGGTCAGGAAGTTTTCCCTGGCCATCTGATAGTGTAAGAAACTTAAAGTTGCTTGATCCGGGCGCAGCAAAATTATTATTCTTATACACTGCTAAACCGGCTGCTGTTGAGTAATCTGTTCCGTTATACGTTCCAATTACACCGGCGCTTCTGGGAAAGCAAACCCAGATCTGATTATTTTTATCAGCTAAAACTCTGCCAACAAATGGCGCTACAGACGAAAAATTAAAATTTTGAAATGTGCCGTTTGTTTTACGTACCGTTAAAAAATTTTGAACGTCGCTTCCGCCAATCCACAAATTTCCCGTTTCATCCATTGATAATCCGGCTACCCGATGCCAATAAGCATAACCGGGTAGACTAGGGATGCTGGCGTTTATACTGTTATAAACCTTTACTAATTGTCCGTTGCGGTATTCGCATAAACCTTCGATCCAGCTGGAGGCCCAAATGCGAGAGGGGTCTTTTCTGTCTATATACGAAAAATTATAATCAAATATCGAATCTGCAACGCTTTCCTTTATGTATTGCCATTCATTGTCAGCATAATAATTTAATCCTTCTTTTAAATAATGAGCGGCTCCTGTTTCATCTATTTTAACCGGTGCACTGATTAATTTCCCGCCAAACACATCAATATTACTTACAAAGTTACTGTGTGTACCGTTAATGTTTATTTGCGTATTAGGATATCCGAACGGGTAAGGACCCTTGCTTCGAATAAAACCGCCTGCTAAATCAGCTATCCAATAAGTTCCGGAAGAAAAATCGAAAGCAACATCTTTTATAACCGCATTGTAAGGAAAAAAAGGATAACCTGAAACATAAACTTGTCTTTTTTCTGTTGAGTTATAGACTTCAAACCCTGATGCATCAACAGTACAGAAGTAATTAGGGTTTGTAGCCGGAAATAATTTTTGAATGATATAAGGAAAATTCTTTATGGTATCTTTTCGCCAAAAAGTGCCATCATAACAATAAAGCGTATCCATGTTAACGTTCGCTGTGTTTGCTGTGTATGGGGAATAACTTGCAATGACGCGGCTTTTGTAATTGACAACTCCATTATAAGTTCCGGGAGGGATGCCCGATACAACATTCCAGTTTTGAAAATTATTTAATATAGTTGCTGTATTTGCTTTATAAAGCCCCGAAGTTGTGGCTGCAAGAATAATTGAATCAGCTACCTCAACCTGATAAACATTTAAATAAGAACCACCAGGGCCAATATAATACGTATCTTTTATTTCGATTTTATCAGTATCAAAAACAATTATTCCAAAACCGCAGGCCAAATAAGCTATATTGTTTTTGAAGGTTACTTCATTAATATTTTTTTTACCGGTTATGGTTTTACGTTTAATATCGGAAAAATTAATAATATCCGTTCCGCGTAATACATCGATGTTGGCATTATTGTAAATAATTAATAGGGTGTTGTTATACGGATTATATCTTAACAACTGTATTCCAATGTCGGAGAGACCATTTATTTTGCTGATAGTTTCTATTGAGCCATCAGTTGTATTATATTTTAAAATGCCTGCTCCGTTTGAAGTGTAAACGATATCTGCTACTTTTGCAACTGTATTACAAAAGTTATAACTAAGATGATCTTTCCACTGCCCAACCTTAACCTGGGCAGAACCAAACAACCAAACCAATAGTAAACCAATTATCAGAAACGTTTTTTTACTCATGTTTATTTAACGCAAAAGCCCCAAATTTATTATAAAATTAGCTTAAATAATTGAATTATCTTTGTGGCTATTAGCTCTGTAGTTCAATGGATAGAATGGGAGTTTCCGGAACTCTTGATATAGGTTCGATTCCTATCAGGGCTACATTCAAAACCTATGAAACCCTTGCTAGACTGAGAAAGCAAGGGTTTTTTGTTTTTAATAGAGTAATAATAGAGTAATTTATCAGTGATTTATTAACATAAACTGGTTCTCCTTTCTAACCATTAAGTGAATTTTATTTTACATTATCAAAGAAAAGTCATTTCAAAAACGCATTCACAACTCTCAACTAAAGAATAACAAAGAAACATACCTTAATAAAATAATTAATTATTTTATTAAGGAGTCTACATTTTTTCTATTTTAGCTTAAACTAATACTTAAAAATAAAAATATAGGAATAATAATATAACATATAAGAATTTGCGTTAAGCTGATTCTCGACCAGAAAACTACGAAATTTTCAAAACGAACGAGGAAAAAGTGAAACGCTCACGCAATGCGTGGGCTTTTGCTATTTCGTTCGTTGGTATTCGTAGTACCACTGGTTCGGATAAGTAAAATGTCCCACGCAGATTTTTTGTGGCTACGAAACACAAAAAATATGACAAGCAAAAAATTAAATTTGCCGAATACATTGTATTATGGCGATAATTTAGAAGTTCTTAGGAAATATATAAAAGATGAAACCATTGATCTCTGCTACATTGATCCTCCGTTTAACTCGAAAAGAAATTACAATCAGATATATTTAAATCAAGGTAAGGAAGATAAGGCACAAGCACACGCTTTTACTGATACATGGGTATGGGACGAAGTAGCCATCAACGGATTTACGGAAATACTCTCGAATGAAAAAAATAGATTTTCAAATCAGACAGTATTATTAATAGAAGGATTTTCAAAAGTATTGGGAAATGATAGCTTGCTCGCATACCTGATCCATATTACTTTAAGAGTAACTGAAATCCAAAGGATATTAAAATCTACCGGAAGTTTTTATTTGCATTGCGACCCTACAGCTTCACATTATTTAAAATTAATCATTGATACTATTTTTGTAGCTAATGGTGGAGAGTTTCAAAACGAAATTATATGGTGTTATTCGGTAGGTGGACGAAGTATTGGAAAAAGATTTGGAGAAAAGCACGATGTTATTTTTTGGTATTCAAAAAGTAACGAACATTTTTTTAATACAGAAGGCATTTTGGTTCCAAGAAATACAGGAGAAACGAGTTTCGGAGGACGATTGATTGAGGAAAACGGAATAAAATATCAGATAAAAGTTACAAAAAGAAAAGATGGTACAACAAAAGAATATAAGTATCCACTGAGTCAAGGCAAAGTACCTGAAGATTGGTGGATAGACATAAACACTATTCAATCGCAGTCGAAAGAGCGTCTTGGTTACCCAACACAAAAACCAGAAGCATTAATGGAAAGAATTATTAAGACAAGTACGAAGGCAGGAGATGTTGTCCTTGATGCTTATTGTGGATGTGGCACTACAGTTTCTGTTGCTGAAAAATTGCAACGCAAATGGATAGGCATTGATATAACTTATCAAAGTATTAGTTTAATACTAAAAAGATTAGAAGATAGCTATGGTAAAAAATGTTTGACAAAAATTGAATTAAACGGCGTACCCCAAGATTGGGAATCTGCAAAATTATTAGCGGAAAAAGAAGATGACAAAACGCGAAAAGAGTTTGAAAAGTGGGCAATTCTATTTTATTCCAATAACAGAGCAAGAATAAACGAAAAAAAAGGTGGAGATGGGGGCATTGATGGAATTGGATTAATTCAAGAAAGGGATGAAAAAACTGATATTATAAATAAGAAAATTATTTTTTCTGTTAAATCAGATAAGGTATTAACTCCTGCGTATGTGAATCAACTAAAAGGCAAGATGCATGAATCGGATGTGGTTATGGGGATTTTGCTTTGCTTATATGAGCCAACAAAGGGTATGATTAAAGAGGCGAGAGAAATGGGCACTTACAAAAACAATCTATTTAATATCGAATATCCTAAAATGCAAATTATTTCGGTTAAGGAAATGTTTGATAGCGGAATTAGATTAAATATTCCGCTTATTGATATTGTTAAATCTGCAACTCGTAAAGAAGATAAAAAAGACCAAGGCTCTTTAGATTTATAATTCCAAAAAAAATAGTTGTAACAAAATATTTCGCCATTTTTAATCCCGTTTCGCTAATTTTATAATTGCTATTTAAAGTGCATTATATTTTGTAGCAAAGCGACCGAAAAGACAAAACATTAAAAAATAGTGAAATGAAAAAACATATTGATATTCTTTCTGAAAGAAAATTTGTACGGACAATGAAAAGAGAACCACACATTGATGAGTTTTCCATTAGGCGAAGTGCTTTAATTATTAAATTAAAACAACCATTTTTTGACTGGGCAAAGAGTCTTGATTTAAAATATGACTATTCACAATACTTAGTGGATACGGACGTTTATTTATTGCCGGAGCTTGATAATAACAAGCAACTGGAAAAATGGTTAAAGAAAAATTTTGACATAATTTTCCGTAACCTAATTAATCGGTGGCAAGAAGAAGGGTATCTATGGATAAAACAAAAACGGACTTTTAAAATGTTTAAGCAATGGTTTGATTACTCTTTACACACAATGGTTTATGATACTGATCCAAAAGTTCGTTATAAAAAATAAATTGTTCTTTTTTTGTTCTCAATACTGTTGCGTTAGCGTGTAACCTTTTACCTGAACATATTTTTCTTTACTGTAACGATCAATTGCAATTAATTCATTATCCAAATGTGTATAAAAATGAACGAATGTAAATGGCGTATTAGGCTTTACATAATTAAAAAAGTTTCGCAATCTTCCTTCATTAAATTTCAAATCCAGATATTCAAATTTATCACCGTTCTCACAGTTTAGTATTAAGTTTAAATTTGTGCTGGATACTATTTCTATATCGGCTTGAAAGGATTTTTCAAAGTGAAAAGTAAAATCCTTGTACTTCTGTACCGCCTTATATTCGGATTCATATTTTACACCGAATAAAATTGGTTTGTCCTTTATGAGTTTTGTGATGAGTTGCATTGAGCAAAGTTAAGTATAAACAAAATAATTACTTGCTATGATTTGTAGCAATTACCTATCTCAGGTGAGAAATTTCAAAAATTTTACTCAATTTTATGAGTAAAGAATATTTAATTATTATTTTTATGAAAGAAAAAAATACGAATGAGTAAAAAATTAAAGAGAAAGAAGATCACATTAAGCCCAAAGAAAAGCGCTTCAAAAAAAAGTAATGTATATTTAACCAAAAGAGAAATAAGAGTTATAAAATTACTGTGCCAGCAATACTCAGCCGGAGAAATGGCTAAAAAGCTTGGATTAAGTAGAAAAACAATTGAAAACAGAATCGGTGATATTTTAGGTAAAATAAAATCCAAAAACAGAATTGGTATTGTGATTTACGCGATTAAAAACAAGATTTATAAGTTGAACTGATTCTATTTGTACCAATTTTATTTATTCCTGAAACTTTTATCTGATAATAAATTGAGTTGGGTTAGCTTACTTAATCTTCAACCAAACGCGCCTCACATGCTCATCACCCAAAAAATGATTTAGATGTTCTATTTGACTATTAAGCCCACGTTCCCACCAAATATAATGACTGTTGAATTTTTTAATTTCAGTCAGGTGTCGAGGTATATACTCAATGAAACTTAGCGGGTATGTAAAGTCTCTTTCCTTTGATTGCGATTCTTCTAAGAGCGTAATTAATTCTTTTGATTTTGCAATTATAAAATCAAACTTAGGGTTCAAATCTTCTTCCACATCCCCACTGGTTTTTATTACAGCTATTTCATCCCGAAAACGGTTTATTTGTTCTTCAAAGCTTTCCATGCCATAAATATAATGCCGTCGCTTTAAAAGCCTTGCTACAAATTATAGCATATTAGCACAAAATTAAAAGTCTACACCCGACCGCGTGATTATTTTATTTCTCCAATGAAAATGCAACACCTGAAAAGAAATTGTTAAACAAATTGGATTTCATATTCAATTGCAATTTTGAAATCGAATGGATTTCTCAGCATAAACACTCAATAAAAAGGTTGAATTGCCTTTTTCTAAAAATCCAATGAACCAAAGTGCTATATTCTAACTTTAAAATAACGGCGATTTAATTTGCTTTTTAACTAAAAGTTTATACCTTTAATAGATGTTAAAATCAATAAGAATATTTTTCATTTCTTCCCTATCAATTCTTACTTCATTTTCTTTTTCTCAATCTAACCTTGTTCCTAATCCGAGTTTTGAAGACACTGTGACTTGCCCTCAAACTTATGGTGAAACTTTTAAATGTAAATTCTGGAATACCTATCGTGCAACTCCAGATTACTTTAATTCTTGTTCCACTTATACGAATGATGTTTCTACTCCGTATAATTTTTCGGGCTACCAAATTCCAAGAAGCGGTAATGCTTATATGGGTGTGGGTACATTCGTTACAAAGACACAAACTCCTAATTATAGAGAATATATCGGAGGGATGCTTACAAGTACTTTAATAGTTGGTCAGAAATACTTTTTCTCTTTAAACTGCGTAGCAACTAAAAGTACTTTAGGACCGTCAAATTGCTATTCGAGCAAATTGGGCGTAACGTTTTCAAAAACCTCTTACGCTGGAATCAGCCCTTATCCAATAAACAATTCAGCTAAAGTTTATTCTAGTGCTATTATAAGTGATACTGTTAATTGGAATACTGTTAAAGGTTCTTTTGTTGCGGACTCTGCATATAAATATGTCATTATTGGTAATTTTTTCAATGATAACTTGACTGATACATTAATTTTTGATGGCAATCCTAATTGTTTAGGGGCATATTATTTCGTTGATGATGTTTGTCTTTCTACTGATTCTAATTTTGCTTATAACTATTATCCTGAAGGAGTAACGAAAATGAACAGTATAGATTATAATATAAAAATTTATCCCAATCCAATAAATAATATTTTTACGTTAGAAAAACCTGAACAAAATGATAATTACTTTATAACAAATGTTATTGGAACTGTAATTAAAAGTGGCTCTTGTAATAATAAAAAGAATATTATTGATGTATCCGAGTTGGAGAATGGTATATATTTTTTAGCTCTAAAAGAAAAAAGGGTAAAAATTATTATTAATCACTAAATTATCGCAAAAATGAAAAAACAAACAAAACTAATTTTAATCACCTTAATAGTAACGGGTTCAAGCCAAAAATTATTTCAACAATCGAGTATAAATGGTTTAGTAGCTGGACATGCTGCTGCTGCAGGACCCGTGTCATCATTCTGGTGCGGTTGGGATAACCTTACAACCGTTCCCTTTAATATAGAACACAGAGGTACCCAAGATATAAATTTTCTTACAGGCGGTACTCAGCGTATGACTATTAAAGGTACGGGTAGTGCAAACCCGGGTTTCGTAGGGATGGGCACTCCTTCATTTCCTCCATTATTTCAATTAGACGTTAACGATAATGCCAACCTAAATATTAATTACAATACTACAGGTGCTGGTTTTGGTTATCGAATTAACGGCGATAAACTTTTAAGCAATCCCGGCATCAGTAATACTTTTGTAGGAAAAAACGCAGGCGCCGCATGGGTTTTCCCTGGTCCTGGTTTATTTCAACAATGTACATTTGTTGGTGAAGATGCAGGCCCAGTTAGCACAGGTGAGGGCTGTACTTTTGTTGGCACTCAATCAGGTTTAAATAATACTGCTGGAACTTTCAATACT